>JBKKAO010000290.1:0-7263 GCA_046714645.1 Burkholderiales bacterium
GTATTGCGCTATGAAGTGAAGAATTTAACCCCTCCGGAGTCCACCTTGATCGTACCCAGCAACCTGTCTGACGTTTCCTCTGTCGTGGCTCGGCTATGACGATACTGGATCGAACGAAGGTGCCGGGTTCAGCGGCGCCGGCGCCGAAGACGTAGATCCCCGTGAGATCGATGGATTGAAGGATCCGCCGTCAGTATCCCTGATCAAGATCTACGATGCCACAAGGCGGTTCGCCTCGTTCTATTCTGTGGATGTTGTCGATGACCTGTCCCTCCGCCAACGCCGTCACTGCTTGCGCGGAAATGTGCGGCGTGACGACGACCTTTGGGTGAGACCAAAGGGGATTATCCTTCGCCAAGGGCTCATGTTGAACCACGTCCAGCATGGCACCGGAGAGATGACCTCTGTTCAACGCGGCGAGGAGATCTTCTTCAACCAGATGCGCGCCGCGTGCCAAGTTGATAACCACGGCGCCAGCAGGCAGCCGCGAGAAGGTTTGAGCGTTGAGGATGCCGAGTGTCCGCGGTGTCAGCGGCAAAAGGTTGACGAGTATGTCGCTGCGTGAGAGAAAATCTTTCAGGCCATGTTCTCCTTGAAAGCTGGTCACGCCCTCGATCCGGTGCGGCGAGCGGCTCCATCCATGGACCTGGAATCCCAATGCGGCCAAGGCACGGGCCAGATCCCCGCCCAGTACGCCTAAGCCCATCACACCCACGCGGCGACTCGCTGCCGGCACCGGCGCTCTAGGCCGCCACTGGCCATCACGCTGGTTGGATTGGTAGTGCGGCATATCACGGTGAAAATGAAGCACGGCGTATAAACCATACTCCGTCATCTGCCCTCTGAGTCCGGCGTCCACCAAACGCAGGATGGGCACTTGCCGCGGCAAGCTTGGATCATGCAACAAGGTGTCCACGCCCGCGCCCAAGGATAGGATCGCACGCAAGTTGGGAAGTGTGGCCAGCAACCCCCGCGGAGGCTGCCACACCAGTGCGTAACGAATCTCATCGCGAGCACCGATGTGGGGCCACGGTCTAAATTCCAGAGTGGGGAGCGCCCTCGCTAGGGCGAGCCGCCAAGGTTCTGGCGCGTCGATCTCGCTGTAGAACAGAAGTGCCACGAAACTATCTCGCCGCCCAGCGGCCAACGATCTCGTAGCGAGAAGCACCGGCGTCCAATTGCGAGCGTACCAGCACGAAGTCTTGCACACGCCATTCGAAAAGCGCGATCTTGGCTTCCACCGGACGGCACTGTGCGTGACGTATCAAACTTAAGTGAGGCGTGAAAGGCCGCCGCTCGATCACGACACCCGCTTCACTCGCGCTACGCCTCAGGCCCATCACCAACTGCGCCAAGGGTTCGGGTGTGACGGCCGGAGCCAACCAAGCGATGTGGTTGTGAACCCAACATCCCGCTCCTGCCATATGCAAGGAAAAACTGCGCATCCTGGCTCGTTCACCGATGCCGTGCATCACCTCCGCCTGATCGGAGGTAAGCTCGCCTAAAAATAGCAAGGTCATGTGTATGGACTCGCGAAGGGCCACGCGCCCGCCAAACAATTCGTGCAGTCTTTTCGCTTCTCGAACTAGCCGCTCCCGGCACAAATCGTCGGGCCACAGCGCAAAAAAGAGCCGCTGCCTAGGGTCTGTTGACATTCATTTCGTGGAGCGCGTTGCCCCCAGGAAGACCGAGGGCAAGGCGCGAGGTGCACAGACCCTAGAGGTGTCACGCTCCGGCATGCTCGATGAGCACCACCGCGTAGGCGGCGATGCCCTCACCTCGCCCTACGTGCCCGATGCCCTCGTTGGTCTTTGCCTTGATGTTGACCTGGGTAACGTCCACGCCTAGGTCCGCCGCCAAATTCGCCGCCATGGCACCCATGTAGGGCGCGAGCTTCGGCCTTTGCGCGATCACCGTGCTATCCACATTGCTCACGCGATAGCCGCGAGCGCCAAGCATGTGGACGACGTCTCGAAGCAGGGTTCGGCTATCGGCTTGCGCATAGCGCGGATCGCTATCAGGGAAGTGCGTTCCGATATCTCCCAGGGCCGCAGCGCCCAGCAGCGCATCACATAGGGCGTGGATGAGAACGTCCGCGTCGGAATGTCCCAGAAGGCCTCGCTCATGGGGAATATCCACTCCTCCAATGATGAGCTTGCGGCCCAAGGTCAGCCGGTGCACATCGTAGCCCTGGCCGATTCGAAACCTCACGGCCGCCCTGATCCTCTCGGGGACCGTTGCCCGGGATCGCCGGGACGCAGCTCCGGCGCCAGCCGGTCCAGCACGCCATTGATGTATTTATGTCCGTCGGTGCCCCCAAACACCTTGGCGAGTTCCACCGCCTCGTTGATGATGACTCGATAAGGCACGTCGAGACAGGCGCTCAGTTCGTAGGCACCCAATAGCAAAATAGCGTGCTCCACGGGGCTCAACATCTGCGTATCACGGTCCAGATACGGGCTCAGCATCGCGCGCAGCGCCCCGGCCCGCGCGGTGGTCCCGTTGACCAAAATTGCAAGATAGGCATCGTCGGCTTGATCGTGCTCCTTGGTCTCCCGCAACTGATCCAGTAATAGCTGAGCAGGCGTTTCGTTCAACAACCACTGGTAGAGACCTTGCACAGCCAGTTCGCGCGAGCGGCGCCGTCCACCCTTGGCGGCTTGCTTTCGCGGCACGCCCGGCTCAGCGGCGGGCATCGATTTGCCTCAGTAAATTGGCCATCTCCACCGCCACCCGCCCCGCCTCCGCGCCCTTCATACTCATGCGCGCCAAGGCTTGGTCGTCGTCCTCCGTGGTGAGGATGGCGTTGGCGATGGGAACACCGGTTTCAAGCTGCACCGCGGCCAAGCCCTGCGTGGAACTATTGGACACCACTTCGAAGTGATAGGTCTCTCCGCGAATCACCGCACCCAATGCCACCAAGGCATCGAAACGCCCGCTCGCGGCCATGCGCTTGAGCGCGAGCGGTATTTCCAACGCGCCCGGCACTGTCGCGATCAACATATCCTCCGGCCGCACGCCCAGCTTGCGAAGCTCATCGGTGCACGCACTCAACAGCCCTTCCGTCACGTCGACGTTGAACCGGCTCATCACCACACCCACTCGCAATCCGGCCCCGTCAAGAGAAGGATCGAGTTCGGGAGTTCCATCGAATCGTGCCACGGTTTCCTTGCTTTCCCTATTCATCACGACTTTCGTATCAGTGGTGTGAGCACGGGCCGGGCTTCGCTGGGCGCCAGGTAGCCGGTCACCTCCAAATCGAAACCCGTCATGCTGGGCATCTTGCGCGGCGCTCCGAGTACTTTCATGTGGGTCACGCCCACATCTTTCAATATCTGGGCGCCAATGCCATAGGTGCGCAGATCCATCTTCCGTGCGGCCGGCTCGCCTTGCGCTTGCAGCCGGTGAATCAGCGCGTCGCCGCTTTCATCCCGGTGCAGTAACACCACCACACCGCGCTCGGCAGAAGCAATCGTTCGCAACGCGTCATTCAAATTCCAAGAATGAGCCGTGCTGGCGGTATCTAGCAGATCCACGGCGGAGAACGGTTCATGCACCCGAACCAGCGTTTCCTCTCCCGGAGCAAGCTCCCCGCGCACGATGGCGAGGTGCACGTCTCGAGTAGTCACGTCCCGGTACGCGTAGATGGTAAACCGGCCATGAATCGTTTCGAGCGAACGCTCGAACTCTCGCGTAACCAAGGATTCAGTTCTGCTACGGTAGTGGATGAGGTCGGCGATCGTGCCTACCTTCAACGAGTGTACGCGCGCGAACTCAACGAGATCAGGCAAGCGCGCCATCTCGCCATCGTCCTTTAGCACCTCGCAAATCACCGACGCGGGTTCGGCGCCGGCCAATGCCGAGAGATCGCAACCGGCTTCCGTGTGGCCTGCCCGCACCAGCACGCCACCGGTCTGCGCCATCAGGGGAAAGATATGACCGGGTTGCACGATATCCTGGGGTTTCGCGTCTTTCTTCACCGCCGCCCTCACGGTGGCCGCCCGGTCCGCCGCCGAGATGCCCGTGGTGACCCCGCGTGCAGCCTCGATGGACAAGGTAAAGTTAGTGCCCATTTGAGAGCGGTTATGGGTCACCATCAAGGGCAAAAGGAGTTGGCGGCAGCGGCTCTCCGTAAGCGTCAAACAAATCAGCCCGCGCCCGTGCTTGGCCATGAAGTTGATGGACTCCGCCGTCACGAACTCCGCCGCCATGACCAGATCGCCTTCATTCTCGCGATCCTCCTCGTCGACTAGGATCACCATGTGACCGGCCTTAATCTCGGCGATGATTTCGGGCGTAGTGCTGAGTTTCATTTGGGGAAAGAGCAGCGAGGGAAAGGATGTCCCGCGAAGGGGGTATTTTGCCAGAGGAATGCTGGCGGGACGCTGGGCTCCATCGATCTTCCCGGTGCTGTGTAAGATTCCTCCCCGGCTTGGTTCTCGGATGACATGAAGTTTCCGCAGTAGCTCTGACACAGCGAAACGTGAGTCTGGGCGCAGTCTCACGCCTTGTACAGAGAATGTACGGCTGGTAGTATCGTCACCTAGCGATAAGGAGTCTTGCCATGCCCGAGAGCGCAAAGCCATTAGCCAAGGAAGAACGCATCGATCTAAGAGTCAGCCGTCACGCCAAAACGCTGCTTCAACGCGCCGCGGCATTGCGTGACAAGTCCGTCACCCAATTTGTCCTGGATAGCGGACTAGCGGCGGCGGCGGAAACACTTGCCGGCCGGCGTGAGTTTCCTCTCGACGAGAAGCAGTGGAAAGCGTTCGTGGCCGCCCTTGATGCACCCTCCAGACCGAAACTTCGCCTGGCAAAATTGTTGAAAACCAAGAGCATAATTGAGTGACACTCATCGGTCCTGCCGAGCGATTGCGTCCCGAGCACGAGTTGGACGCCTTCGATTGCGGCAAAGAGGACCTCAATCGTTTTTTGACACGTCATGCCCTCAACAATCAGAAAGCCCAGAGCGCCGTAACGTACGTGATCTGCCGCGCTGGCGCCGTTCGAGGCTACTACAGTCTTACTGTTGCATCGGTGAAGCACGACGAAGCCAGTGAGCGCGTTCGCAAGGGTATGCCGAGGTACCCGATCCCTGTCATGCTACTTGCCAGGCTCGCTATCGATTTGCAAGAACCGAGTAAGGGACTAGGAAGCGCACTTTTGAAGGATGCGATGCTAAGAACCGCGCGCGCCGCGGATATTGCCGGGGTACGCGCGCTCTTGGTTCACGCCAAGGATGACGCCGCCAGGGCGTTCTACGAACGTTTCGATTTCGATCCGAGCCCCACCGATCCTTACCATCTCTTCTTGCTCACGAAGGATCTGAATAGGCTGATTCCATGACCGGAGCGCAACGCCGCCTCGCCTCCATCATGTTCAGCGACATGGTGGGCTACAGCGTCCTGGCTCAGAAAAACGAGATGCTTGCCATTGAGCTTCTCGAAGAGCACCGGCGATTGCTCCGTAGTCTTTTCGTTCAGTTTGGCGGCCGAGAGATGGACGCGGTGGGTGATGGTTTCTTTGTCGAGTTTTCCAGCGCCGTGGATGCGGCCAAGTGCGCAGTGGCCATTCAAAAAGCACTGGTGGAACGCAATGCCACGGCAACCAAGGAACGCCAGATCCACCTACGGATCGGATTGCACGTGGGTGATGTGGTGGTGGACGGCGGGCGCGTCCTGGGCGACGGGGTCAACATCGCCGCACGCATTCAGCCCTTGGCCCAGCCTGGCGAGATCCTGCTTTCTGAAGACATGGCCCGTCAAATCCAGAACAAGGTCGATTCACCGCTGGAGAACCTGGGGCCGCAAAGCCTCAAGAACATTGCCACACCCATGCAGATCTACCGGCTTCGGCTGCCCTGGCAGGAAGCTCGGACTACCCTCGCGACGTTACCATCGCCTCGCAAGCGGCCTGTGTTGATCGGAACTGCGGTGGCGGCGGTGCTGATTGCATCCGTGTGGATCGGGATCGTCAATAAGCCATCGCCGGCACCCACCCAATCCACTGGCGGGGAAGGAAACGGGCCCGTCCTCGCTCTGCCGAAGGGCCCATCCATTGCCGTGCTGCCCTTTGAAAATCTCGGCGGCAACAAGGAAGACGAATACTTCAGCGATGGCATCACCGAGGACATCATCACTGCCTTGAGCCGTTTCAATGATTTGTTTGTCATTGCGCGCAACTCCACTTTCCAGTTCAAGGGCAAGGCAGTGGACGTACGAGAGGTAGGAAAGAATTTAGGCGTGCAGTACGTGCTCGAAGGTAGCGTGCGACGAGACCAGTCTCGCATTCGCCTCACCGCTCAGTTGCTCGATGCCAAGACCGGATCCCATCTGTGGGCGGAAAGCTACGATCGCGACTTAACTGCGAACAGTATCTTTTCGATACAGGATGAACTGACATCCAAGGTCGTATCCAAGATCGGCGACCCACTGCGGGGAATGATCTCCCAGACCGGCATGAGGGAAGCCAGCCGCAAAGGCAATGTTGCCCTCAGTGCTTATGAGTGCGTGCTCAAGGCAAAAGCCTACTTCGTCACTTTCGATCCCGCCGATCACAAAATCTCCAGGGACTGCCTGGAGGAAGCAGCAAAAACCGACCCTTCCTATTCCGATGCCTGGGCCTGGTTGGCATTGGTTTATGTGGACGAGTACCTCTTTCACTACGATCCGCGCCCCAATTCTTTAGAAAGAGCCGTGGACGCCGCGCGCCGAAGCATCACATTGGATCCTTCAAACCAAATGGCCAATTGGTTTTTGGCACGCGCCCTCTTCTTCCAACGCAAATTCGATCAATGTTTGCGACAGGCGGAACGTGCCGTAGGACTAAACCCCAACAACACGGCCGTTCTAGCGGGTGCCTCTGTCTACATATCCTACTCAGGGCAATGGGAGCGGGGAAAAGAACTCAACGATCGCGCCCTCGCGCTTAATCCCAATCCGCCCTGGTGGTACTACGCTCCACCGTTTTTCTACCACTTTCGTTCCGGCGATGACCAACAGGCACTGACCGCCGCGCTCAAGATGAGAGCGGCTGCCCCAAGCATCTATTGGTCTCAGGTCACGGCCAGCGCCGCTTACGCTCAACTCGGGCGGCTTGAAGAGGCGAAATCGTCCGCCGCGGAACTCGTAAGGCTAATGCCGAGCTACGCATCATCCCGATAGCGAGAAGATTTTCGTATGTACAACTTCTCACCGCAATTGACAGCTCGTATGATCGACGGCTTGCGAAAAGCAGTGATCGATATTCCGGATGACTCAAAGT
>JBKKAO010000291.1:0-5268 GCA_046714645.1 Burkholderiales bacterium
TGAAAGGAGTGGTGGCCAGGGGCGGAATCGAACCACCGACACGCGGATTTTCAGTCCTGAACTGCAAGTTACAGTAGTAACGCCATCAACCGGTTGGCCGGGGCGCCCGTTGCAAAGAACGCCCCATGATGCAGGAGCGTGCAGGACTGACTCCCGCAAGAATCCCGCAGGCATCCAACCCCCGCCCGGCGCCAGCATTGAAACTATTGTCAAACACCAACGCACGCACTTCTTGACATTGTGCTCAGTAAGCGCACTTTGGCTGCGAAGGGACAGTTTCTAGCTGGCTCAATCAGGGGAGAGCCGTCGTGTCCGAAAAATCATTGCATCGCTTGATGAGCAAGAGCACAAGAATCATCCGCGTATCTCTTCCTGCACTTCTCACTCTGTCGCTCATGGGGTTGGCCGGCCAGGCAAGAGAAGCGGAAGCCCAGACGCTTAGCTGCACGGCCCCCGAATCGGATCCGATCGTCGAGATCGTGAGGAGAAGCGCCTTTCAAGGACTCGATGCGGACGCCTATGCCCAGGAAAACTACGACGATCTCATTGGCACAATCAGCAATACCAATTTCCGTCGTTTTTGGGACGGGACATGCGGCAGTTACAAGGTTCCTGTGCGCATCGTCGCGCCAAGGGGTGCGGCCTGCGATGTAGGACGCCTCGCGCACGTCGGATTGATCGAACTCATGCATCCCTTTTCCATTGGATTTGATCCACCTGGCGCCTTTTCAGGACTTATCCATGGATGGAATGACCCTGTCTACGATCCCCTGCTCGACCACGGGTTCATGGAGGCTTGGGGTAATTTGCGGGCGCCGTTTCTCTTCGGCGACCCTGCAAATGGCGGGAGTGGCGCAATCTACATGGGATTTCAAGCGAACAATTTCTTCGGCGAACTGGATTATATAGCCGCCCTGCCCGACAACAGCGGGATCGGCTTGCATTTACCGAGGCCGCAGGACTACGCGATCCTTTACCGTGATGTTTCGAAGTGGCTGCGCCAAGCGAAGACCTCGCAAAATTTCGTCAACGCAGGTCGTTCCGATCTTTGCCCGGTGAGCGACGTGATCGGCTTCGGATATTCCTTTACGAGCACCCGCCTGAAGGCGGTTCTTTCGAGTCCCCATCACCTCAACTCGACCTGGGGAAGCGCCGATCCGATTTTTCCAAGAGGCAGAGTGATGGATGGGACGCTCTTGGGCGGACTGTTTGGCAAACCCAAGAAAAATCGTTTTAGCGGAGCGGAGTTCGCTTTGTTTGTCTGCCCGGATGTCACCGCGAACGAGATCAGGCCGGTTGCATGCGCCGGTCCGAGTGAGATCAGCGAGGGCCCGATGGTAGTGGTTCGATCCGAGGCGGATGTTCAATTCTTCTGGACCCGCGGGCTGCGTCCCGGCGCTTCAGGCCATTTTGAAGAATTGGATCACCATAAGGTCCATGAGATCAATTCTGCCTCCCACTTGGAAGTCTCTTATTTCCCTTTGGGGCCCATTCTCGAAATCTTTGGGCTCGATCCCTCCCTCAGCCGACAAAACCCCTTGGACAGAAGCCCCGTCCTGCGAGCCAATTTCATCAACCTCCTGGATAACATTCGTACGAATACTCCGCTACCTGACTCGAAATTCATGGAGGCGCATGCTCCCAACTCCAGGTCTGCGTTAGCGATCATCTCGCTGGATCCGGTGACAGGAAACGGCTTCGGTGGAATCACTCTCCCTCAAGCTGCAGCGCCGCTGGGACTTTATCGCGGGATAGATTGTCATGGCATCAACTTCGATCTTGATCCTTCGAATGCCTACCACTACGCGCTTCCACCGTTAGGGAGAGGCGATCTTCGAATCGGACGAGCAAACTACATTCTGGAAACAACCTCAGCTTCCCCTTACCGGATCTGTGAATCGAATCCTTCTGCGGAGGGCATTTTTACTCCTTACAAGGTAGTGGATGATGCAATGGGATCGAACTTCTGCGGGGCGCTTTACCCGACGCGGCAGGCCTACTCGAATAAGGTCGCCGCGGCCACAGATCAACTCATAGCCGAGAGGCTTCTGCTTCCCCAGGAAAGAGACGAGATCATCGCGGCCGCGGAAGCCGAGGCGGATAAGTATCCAGAATGCGTTCCGTCATTGTAAAAAGGCTTCGACTTGCCTGATAAACGGGGCGCGAAATGGTGGCCAGGGGCGGAATCGAACCACCGACACGCGGATTTTCAGTACGCGCGAATCCAGACAGCCGACACCGCGGCCGGCGGCCGTCTACCGAGCCAGTGCTATATTCTCGCCATCTCTGATCGCCAAAGGCTTCTGAGATGAATGCACAAGACGCGCCTCCGCGCGCCCATCTACTGCGGGTTCTAGGGCTCGCTTTTGGGCTGGCAACAGTTGTCGGCGGAGTAGTTGGACAGGGGATATTCCGAACTCCAGGTATCGTGGCTGGTGCGCTGCCCAATGAGATCTTGATCCTCGCATTCTGGCTCGTTGGCGGCGCACTTGCCGCCATGACTGCCTTTGCTTTGGTCGAGCTCGCTACTTCGATCCCGCGTGCTGGTGGACCGTACACATTCGCCAGTCGAGCCTTCAGTCCCTTTGCCGGGACGCTCACAGGGTGGATTGATTGGCTCGCCGGGATCGTAGCCATCGCATACTTCGCGGTGGTCTTTGCCGAGTACTTGCAGCGTCTGGGGCTACTCGTTGCGGTGCCAGTTGCGGTGCTTGCGGTAACTCTCATCGTTGCCATTACAGCCATCAACTGGATGGGCACTCGGGCCTCCGGTATCAGCCAGACGATCGGCAGTGCTCTCAAGGGTTTGGGTCTCTTATTACTCGTCGGCCTTCTTTTCGCAGCACCGGAAGCCCCGGCGACAGCGACCGCCAGTTCAGCTTCGCCCCAGCCCCTGACGCTAGCTGCAGTGGCTCTCGCCTTGCGCGCTATCGTGTTGACTTATGGCGGCTGGAACGCCGCGGCATACTTCTCCGAGGAAATACGCGCACCCGAACGCAACATGGCGCGTTCGGTATTTGGCGGCATCGCGCTCGTGACCGCGCTCTACGTGCTCGTGAACGCCGCGATGTTGCATGTGCTAAGTCCCGAGCAGATTGCAACGTCGAAGCTGCCAGCCGAGGCGCTAGGCATGGTCCTCGGATCACGCGCCGATTTGATGGTCAATATGCTGGCGCTCGTCTCCGTGGCCGCGATCGCGAACCTGCACGCGATGTTCCTGAGTCGAGTCGGGTTTGCGATGGCGCGCAACGGAGTCCTTCCTGCTCTCTTCGCACGGGTGTCGCCGACTGGCACTCCGCAAGTGGCTCTCGTAGTAACCACGTTTATTGCAGCGGTGTTTGCAGCGTCCGGTAGTTACGAACAGCTGATTGCAATTGCGTTCCCGCTTACAATTTCCATCGACATTGGAGTCAATTCGGCTGCAATTGCTATGCGCTTGCGCGAACCAGACCTTGCCCGTCCTTTTCGCATGCCACTTTTTCCCCTACCAGCCGTACTCGGACTGATTCTCAGCGTCCTGCTTCTGGGCGCAGTGATCTATGAAGATCCATTCAACAGCCTGTTAGGGTTGGTCACGATAGCGGTGATTGGCCTCATTTATAAATCGCGTGCCCTGCTGCTTCATCGTCATAAGCAATAACCATCAACATCGTAGCGGCGCGCGCCGAAAGTCCGCCGGCGATGGCGGAATACTTACGCGCTTCAACGCCGTGGGAGATGGTGGCCAGGGGCGGAATCGAACCACCGACACGCGGATTTTCAGTCAGGAGCATAGCCACCCCTGCAGCTCGCAAGTTGGAGACTTCCCTTCGAACCAGCTCACTCGCCTGTCTTGAATCGCGTCCAGATCCGGCCCTCGGCGCGGCTTTGCTCCTGGCCGTCCGGTCGCATGAAGGTCAAGCGCTTCATGACTTCAGACGGCGGATAGAGGGACGGGTCATCGCGCAACGAAGCGAGCAGGTGCGGGAATGCCGCCCTGTTCATCGAGGAATTGCCGACATGATTTGCGGTGGCGGCCGCTACTTCTGGCCGCATCAAATAGTCGATAAACGCATGTGCCTCCAGCGGGTGAGGCGCATCCGCCGGAATGGCTAGCATATCGAACCAGGTGATGGCGCCTTCCCGCGGTATCACGAAGCGAATTTCAGCCTTGTTGCCTGCTTCAGCAAGTCGCGCGCGCGCAATCACCGCGCTGGTCGGCCAGGTCACCTCGACACAGATATCGCCACCAACCAGGTCGTTGATCTGGCTGTCCACGTCGACCTTTCTGACCGACTCGCGAATGCCTTCCAGGACGCGCTGGGCAGCAAGCAAGTCTCCCGGATCGGCGCTGTTCGGATCACGCCCAAGATAGATGAGCGCGGAGGCGATCACGTCGCTACGCGCATCGGCAATCGAAAGACCGCAAGTTGCAAGCTTCGAAATGACGGCGGGATCGAATACGAGCCGCCAGCTGTCCGTCGGCGCATCGGGCATAAGTTCGAGCACGCGAGTGGCGTTGTACGCGATGCCCGTCGTTCCCCACAGATAGCCCGCGAGATACCGGTTGTCGGGGTCCAATGGCGCAAGCTGCGCCATGAGACCGGAATCCAGGTTGCTCCAGTTTGGCAGCCGGCTCCGGTCAAGCGGCTGAAGGGCCCCGACTCCGACCAGTCGAAGTGCATCGGCGCCCACGACCACGACGTCATACCCGCTTCGGCCAGTGAGCATTTTTGTCTCGAGAAGGTCATAGCTGTCAAAGGTGTCGTGATTGACGCGGATGCCCGTTTCTTTCTCGAAGTTGGCGATGGCATCCGGAGCAACGTAATCCGACCAGCTGTAAAAATTGACGATTCGCGCGGCTGGCTCGGTTGGTGCGCCCGCTTCCCGGTCGCAACCTCCCAATGCCGTCAGCAGGGCTGAAAGCACAACGACAACGGCGATGGGCTGTGCTCGGCTAGCTACGGTTCGAGCCTCGGTGCCCTGTAATAGATAGATTCTCGTCACACTGTCCCGTACGGTGCGCCCACTGGGCAGGATGTCAAGCGACGGACGGAGATTCGGTGGGCGCGCGTCTCGAGGCAGCCGCTCGGTTCCCAGGTTTTCAATTCGCCAGATTGCCGCCCGGCTGACCCGCGACCGCGTCGTGGCCTGCGCGTGGCACACCCGATTTTCAGAAGTCCGATGGTCGGTCGACGCGGAGCGCTGAAACCCACCGATAGTCCGCGGGTAATGCCGGAAACCGCACGCGATTCATCGAAATAGGGGTGGTGGCCAGGGGCGGAATCG
>JBKKAO010000292.1:0-9066 GCA_046714645.1 Burkholderiales bacterium
GCAGAGACTTGGGCCGTATCGCGTGGTGTGACCACGCATAGGGCGTTGCCGCGAAGCCGCTTGCGCCAATCGACAAGGTAGGGCTCAATGTCGGATGAGGCAGTCAGAACGCCGCCTGGACCGGCAATCGCGCTAAGCTGCTCGATGAGGTGTGCTGGGCTGGACATGGACGATTCAATCTTCGAGTAGAAAACAGGCATTATAGGTAGCAAGGTTCCCAACTCATGCTCCGCATGCATCGCTCCGCACCGCCTTGGACGGTGCCCAATCTCATCACCTCGGGCCGTGTCGTCCTGGGACCCGCCGTGGGCTGGGCGCTGCTCGAATCGGCCTACTCCCTCGCCGCCTGGTGCTTTATCTTGGCCAGCATGAGCGATTGGCTGGACGGTTATCTCGCCCGCCGGTGGAATCAGACCTCGCGTTTCGGCGCGCTGCTAGACCCCATCGCGGACAAGCTCTTGACCTTCTGCACCGTGGTCGCTCTCGCCTGGGCAAATCATTTACCCATGGAAGTCGCGATGATTCTCATCGGCCGCGATGTGCTCGTTTTGGGCGCCGCCGTCTCCGCCTGGAGACTCACCGGCACCATGGAGTTTCCGCCCTCGAAATTGGGCAAGCTCCACACCTTTGTCGTATTCACCGTCATGGCGGTACTCATCGCGCAAACGGCAGGGTGGCTGCGCCTGGGAGATTTGCTCCCTAGCCTGTTCATCGTGCCCATCGTCACGGCGGTGTTCTCCGGCGTTCACTACATGTGGAGCTTCTCGCGCCGCCGGCATCCTCACGCCGCGGCTTAGGGCCTGTTAGACACTACTCCCTACGCTTCGAAGCCATCCCCAACATACCAACATGCGGGCCCCAAGCGCACCCTATGTTCCCGGCACGGCCCTCGCCGCGGGATCCTGCCGGTAGAACAAACACATCTGTGCATACAACGCGGGATAAAAGTTTCTCACGATATCGGGCGTTTCGAAGAAAGCTTCACTGAATACCGCGAAGAACTCCGCGGGAGCTTCGCAGGCGTAGGGGTCGATGGGCGTATACCGGCCGCTATCCACCCAGCGGCAAAACTCATCGTAGGCACTGGTGAACACAGAGGCCCATACCTCCTGCTTCATACCCGGATGCAGGGGAGGATGACCGTTGGCCGCGCCGTTGAGCATATCGAGCTTGTGGGCGAATTCGTGAATGACCACATTCACGCCGCCGCTCCCATGGCCTTGCTCGACATCGTCCCAGGATAGTATGACCGGGCCGCCCGGCCAGGCCTCTCCAGCGAGCACTTGCTCGCCTTGGTGCATGATTCCCATGGGATCCATATAGGTGTGCCGGGGCCGGAATTGGGACGGGTAGAGAATGATGCCGCTCCAACCGTGGTAGTACTCGATGCCGAGATTTAGAATGAGCATGCAGGCTTGGCTCGCCACGCTCAAGCGCATCTTCTGCGTTAGCGGAAGATCATGGGCGGTGGCGAATTGCTTCTGGTCGAGGAAGAGTTGTACCAATTCGCGTAAGCGCTGGCGCTCTTCCCGGTTCAACGCTTCCAGAAAACTAAATCGCATGAGGGTATCGAACCACAGAGCTTCGTCTATGGAGACCCGTTCCTGGGCGCGCGCGAGTGCACGTGCTTGACGCCACTGCTTGAGGAAGGCAAACACTTACGGGAACGGCGCGAGCTCTATACCGAAACCACGGGAGCTTCGGCCGGTTCATCATCGGCGGGCAGCAACACGCCCGGAACCGGTGCGTCGCTGGGGAGAACGACCTCGAACTCCACCCGCTCGATCTGCGCGAAGCGCCGGGTGATTTTGTCGCTGGTCTTGCGCACTTCTTCTGCGTCCTGGTGCGCTTGACGGATATGATCGGCCAGCTTGCGCATGCGCTGGTCAAAGCGCCCGAACTCCTTCGCGAGTTTGCCCAATTCGTCCTTGATGATGTGAACCTGGCGGCGCGTTTCCACGTCCTTGATCACCGCGCGCGCGGTGTTGAGTACGGCCATCATCGTCGTGGGCGAAACGATCCACACGCGTGCTCGCATGGCTGCCTCGACGATCTCCGCGTGATGGGCATGGATCTCGGCGAACACCGCTTCCGCCGGCACGAACATCACGGCGCCGTCGGAAGTCTCATTGGCGATGATGTACTTCTGCCCGATGTCGTCGATGTGCTTGCGCAGATCTAGCCGAAACTGGCGGGACGCTGAAGCGCGGTCGAATTCCGATGCTTCCCTCGCGAACATCCGGTGATAGTTTTCCAGGGGAAATTTGGCGTCCACCGCCACCAGTCCTGTAGGTTCGGGAAGCTTCAACACGCAATCGGCCCGGGTGCCGTTAGAGAGCGTGAACTGAAATTCGTAGGCCACCGGAGGCAAGATGTTGCGCACGAGGGCTTCTAGCTGCACCTCACCGAAGGCGCCCCGCGAGCGCTTGTCGCCCAAGAGTTCTTGCAAGCTCACCACATTGGTGGTCAGACCGTCGATCTTCTTTTGAGCTTCATCGATGGTAGCCAAGCGCGCCATCACGTTGGCGAAAGTTTCATTGGTCTTCTTGAAACCCTCGTCCAAGCGCTCGTTCACCTTCCCGCTGATTTGTTCCAGCCTGCCGTCCACCACCCGGGTCAAGCTCTCGACAGTGCTGGTCACCTGCTGTGTAATGGTGCGAAGAGAGTTTTGCAACAACTCCTGTTCCGCTCTGCTCTGTTCGCCCAGCGTTTGCATAAGCGAAGTCAGCATCTCCGTGCGCAAAGCATCGTGCTTGGATTGCAGGTCCACTGTCAAAGACCCAAGACGCTGGATCAGCACCTCGCGATGCGCGGCCAATTCCTCCGTCTGCGAAAGCTGCAAGGCAAGCAGCGCGTCCCGGCTCTGTTTGAGATCCTGGGACACACCGTTTCGCAGCCGTTCCGAGAGGTCAACCTGCATGGACGTCTGGCGGTCCCCCAGTGCGTTGAGTCCGCTATTGAGGTCCTTCAGCATGTTGAGATGATTGTCCTCCATGATCTGGCCCACCACGGTGGGCAACTCTTGCGTGCGAAGGATGAGTTTTTGCACCTTCACGCCGAGCCAACCCACGGCCAACACCACCAGAAGGGCGGCGATGCCAAAGAGAATAACGGGGATGAGCGAATCCATGACAGCAGTATAGCGGCCGGTGCAGTAGCTACTTCTCGATATCTCCCAGGCAGATGTATTTCACCTCAAGAAACTCCTCGATCCCGTATTTGGAGCCTTCACGGCCAAGGCCCGATTGTTTTACGCCGCCAAAGGGCGCCACCTCCGTGGAAATCAATCCGGTGTTGACCCCCACCATGCCGTACTCCAAGGCTTCGGCCACACGGTAGATGCGGCCGATATCGCGGCTGTAGAAGTAGGAGGCCAAACCAAACTCGGTGCGATTGGCCAGTTCGATGACTTCGGCTTCGTCCTTGAACTTGATCAAAGGCGCCACAGGCCCAAAGGTTTCCTCGCGAAAAACCTTCATCCCGGAAGTCACACCGACCAACACGGTGGGTTCGTAGAAGGTCCCTCCCAAGGCGTGCCGCTTCCCCCCTACGAGCGCACGCCCGCCGCCGGCGGTGACGTCCGCCACATGCTCTTCCACCTTCGCCAGCGCGTTGCGATCGATGAGCGGGCCTTGTTGCACGCCCTCGTCCATGCCATTGCCCACCTTCATCTGCCCCACTTTCTTGGCGAGCATCTCCGCGAAGGTGTCGTACACCCCCGCCTGCACGAACAAGCGGTTGGCGCACACGCAGGTCTGCCCGGTGTTGCGGAATTTGGAAATGATGGCGCCTTCCACCGCAGAATCGAGATCCGCATCGTCGAACACGATGAAAGGTGCATTGCCACCCAACTCCAGCGAGAGTTTCTTGATGGTGCTGGCGCTCTGCTGCATCAACACCCGCCCGACTTCCGTGGACCCGGTAAAGGTGAGCTTGGCCACCATGGGGTGGGTGGACATCTCACCTCCGATGGCGGTAGCCGAACCGGTCAGCACGCTCAAGACGCCGGGCGGCACGCCTGCCTCCTCGGCCAGCACCATCATGGCCAGCGCGGAGTAAGGGGTTTGGGTGGCGGGCTTCAACACCATGGCGCAACCGGACGCCAGCGCGGGCCCCGCTTTGCGCGTAATCATGGCGTTGGGGAAATTCCACGGCGTGATGGCCGCGCACACGCCGATGGGCTGTTTGATCACGATGATGCGCTTGTCGGCGGCGTGCTGGGGAATGGTGTCGCCGTAGATGCGCTTCCCCTCTTCGGCGAACCACTCGATGAAGGAGGCGCCGTAAGCGATTTCGCCACGGGCCTCGGTGAGCGGCTTGCCCTGCTCGGCGGTGAGAATGCGAGCCAGGTCTTCCTGGTGTTTCATCATCAACTCGAACCACCGGCGCAGAATCACGGCGCGGTCTTTAGCGGTGCGTGCGGCCCAGGGCTTCTGCGCCTTCTTCGCCGCCTCGATGGCCCGGCGAGTTTCCCCCGCACCCATGAGCGGTATGGTGCCCAAGGTCACGCCATTGGCCGGATTAATGACCGTCTTGCTTTCGCCGCTATCGGCATTGCACCACTGGCCGTCGATGTAGGCTTGCTGCCGAAACAGATCGGTTCGGGCGATTTTCATGCTTGGATCCTTCTTGAAGATTGGCTAATGACAACATCATTTTTGCCGATATTCTAACGGCGGGCTCTATGGCTCCTCACCTTGGCGTTACCTGCACCGCCGGGTTTCGGGAGGATACATGGAACATCTGTTGAGTCGGAAACGCTAAAGAACGAACCGCACCGATACCGTTGAATAATCGCGAAGGAGTCCCTTTGATTTATTCCGAACGCACTCGGACTTCGGGTGTTTACTCTCTCGAGGCAAAACTCTTGGCGGGTTATGGCATCATTTTCCTGATGCTCTCGCTTGTGGTGCTCGGCAATATTCGTGGGATACATGAGGACGACCTGAAACGGGAAAAGTTGATGCATGCCCTCGACACACAACGGGCAGCCCGATCAGTGCTCGGCCTCGCGACGGAACTGCATACAAGCACGCGCGAATTCGTAATCACCGGCAACGAATCCTTCATTGCACGCAACCATGTAGCCGAAGGATCGATCGCACGTGAGGTCGAGCGACTCAATACGCTTACAGCAAACGATGGGGGAGCACTGGGCCATGCCCCGGGATTGAAACTACTCGTTACTAAACAGCTCCGCTTCTACAGCGAGCTGATAGATTTAAGGCGGCACAAGGGCTTGGATGCCGCACGGGAGCTGGTCGCGACCGGAGAAGGAAAGGCAAACATGGACGAGATGCGGCGGATAATGGCGATTGATGAAACACGTCTATCCGACCAATTGCATGCGGAACAAGCCGACTCATTACAGAGCAAGGAACGGCTACGCACCGGATTAGCGTGGTCCTCGGGGTTTGTTGCCTTGGTCTTAATAGCGCTGTTCTTTTTCACACGGAGCCACTTGAGGGCGCGAAAGCGCGCGGAGGAGGAACTGCGGGAACGCGAACTCAATCTCGTCGTCACCCTTAATTCCATTGGCGATGGGGTGCTGACCACCGATACCCAAGGCCGAATCAGGCGCCTCAACCACGAAGCGACTCGTCTTACCGGTTGGACAGCCGACGATGCGATAGGCCGCCCCGCGGACGAGGTCTTCCACATCATCAATGGGCAAACCCGGGGGCGGGCTGAGATCCCCGTGGCGCAAGTGCTCTCCACCGGGATGGTGACGGGCCTGGCCAATCATACCGTTCTTGTTGCCCGGGATGGCGCGGAGCGCCCGATCGCGGATAACGCCGCGCCCATTCGGGATACCTCAGGGAACGTGCTCGGGGTGGTCCTCGTCTTTCGTGACGTTAGCGCCGAGCGCCAGGCTCAAGTGGAGCTGGCGGCAAGCGAAGCACGCTTTCGCCAGATAATCGAGCATTCCCCCTTGGCGGTTCATATCCACTGCGAAGCTCGCTTCGTTTACCTGAACCCGGCCGCATTGGCGCTTTACGGGGCAAGCACGCCGCAGCAAATGCTGGGCAAGCCGGTGCTTGATTTCGTGCATCCCGATGACCGGGAAAGCGCCAGACAGCGTATCCGTCGCACGACTGTCGATAAGGATGCGACCGAATCCATGGACCTGAGAGGACTTCGTCTGGACGGAGGCACGATTTGGGTCAGCACCGCAGGCACACCCTATATCCATGAAGGAAAGCCCGCAGCCATCGTGATCACGCCGGACATCACTCGGCGCAAGGTCGCCGAGGCCGCCCTGAAGGAATTAAACGAGCATTTAGAGGAACGCGTGGCCGAACGCACGTCCCAGATCGAACAGGCTTTGAGTCAACTCATACTCGAAGTCGAGCAGCGAAAAAATGCGGAACGACAATTGCGCCTGAGCGATGAGTCCATCGACCACGCCTCTGTGGCGATCTACTGGATTGCACCCTCGGGTCAGATCCTAAGAGCCAACCGGGCCGCCTGCCGGATGGTGGGCTATAGCGACGAAGAATTGCGCGGGATGACCATATCCGATCTCGATCCCCATATGTCCCCTTCAGCGTGGCGCGAGATGTGGAGCAGGCTGCGCGAGCGAAAGTGGCTTTCTCGGGAATCGTCCAACCGTTCCAAGGATGGCCGGGTCATTCCGATCGCAATCGAGGCCAACTGGTTCGAATTCGACGGCCAGGAGATCGATTTCGCTTTCGTGGTCGATCTAACGGACAAGAAGCAAGCTGAACGGATCCTACGAGACAGCGAGGCACGCCACCGAGCCATGTTCCAGCAAGCCGCGATGGGTATCGCCTTCGTGGACATGGAAGGTAGATACCTCCAGGTCAATGAGCGCTTCTGCGAGATGCTCGGCTACTCGCACGAGGATCTTTTGCGGATGCGAGTCGCGGACGTCGGTTACGCAGAGGATTTGTCTTTGCAAGCCCCCTTATCCGACAAACTGCGCAGCGGCGACATACCCTCCTATCGCCTGCAAAAACGCTTCGTGCGCAAGGACGGCACGCTTCTTTGGACCAATCTTACTGCCTCAAGCGTGCGCGATGAGCACGGTGATCTGCGTTATCTGGTCGGGGTGCTGGAGGACATTAGCACCCAGAAGCAGTTCGAGAAGGAATTGCAAGCGCTAAACCAAACCCTGGAACACCAAGTGGCGGCGCGAACCCAGGAATTGATCTCGGCCAAGGAACTCGCCGAGACGGCAAACTTGGCAAAGAGCGCCTTCCTGGCGGTGGTGAGCCACGAGATCCGCACCCCGATGAACGCAGTGCTGGGCATGCTGGAGCTGCTCGAGCGCACCCAACTGGACGGACAGCAGCGCGGCTTGGCTAGCGTGGCACGGGACTCCGCGCAAGTACTATTGCGCTTGGTAAGCGACATTCTCGATGCATCCAAGATTGAGGCGGGGCGTTTCGAGGTGGCGGAGGAAGTCTGTAGTCTCGCCGAGATTTTCTCCGGTATTCGACACATGTACCGCGGCGCCGCGGCCGAGCGTGGATTAGCGTTCGGCGTTGCCATCGATGAACGGGTGCACCCGTTCGTGGTGACCGACCCGCTGCGTGTCAAGCAAATCGTGGGTAATCTGGTGGGCAATGCCATCAAGTTCACTGATCATGGTTCCGTCAGCGTGGAAGTCGAACTGATCAAAGATGAAGCTGAACACCAGCGCGTCGCGTTCGTGGTGAGTGATACTGGGGCAGGAATCGCACCGGAGACTTTGCAACGTTTATTTAAACCCTTTGTGCAGGGCGATCAAACCTCGCGGGGCAGATTTGGCGGAACCGGGTTGGGCCTGGTCATCTCGCGCGGCATCGCGAAGGCGCTGGGGGGCGAGATCACGCTGAGTAGCCAGCTGGGCCAGGGAACACGAGTAGTGTTGGAACTATCGCTCAGGTCAGCCTCCACCGAACAGATGCAGGAATTGCAGGCGAAAGCGAGGATTGATGCCCAATCCAAGAGATTGGTCGGGGAAAGTTTCGGCGCCGGACGCGCCGTTCTGGTGGTCGATGATCACCCCATCAACCGCACGTTACTCTGGCGCCAGCTTAGAGAACTGGGGTTCTGGCCGGAAACGACGGAGAACGGTGCGGAAGCCTTGGAAAGACTCGCCGAGCACGCATTCGTCGCCGTCATCGTCGATTGCGATATGCCCGTGATGAACGGCTACGAGTTCGCCGAAAGGCTCAGAGAGCGTGAGATAGGGGCTGGCACCAGGCTTCCTGTCATCGCCTACACCGCGCACACGGGGACGGAGCAGGCTGGGCGCTGTGCGCAAGCCGGTATGGATCAGTTTCTGGAGAAGCCCGCCTCGATAGCGACGCTGGCCAGAATGTTGAAGACCGTCTTGGGCGACGCCGGCCAGGTTGCTAGCGAGAAAGACGCACCTGCGCAAATGCAGCCGCCCGAACAAGAGCAGGTGGTGAATCTTGCTCAGCTCGCCGAGATCGTTGGCGATGACTTGGAGGAGCAAACCGCCCTGCTTCGGGAGTTTCGTGTTGCTAACCAGCGGGACGTCGATGCATTGGCCGAATCGATCAAGACCACGGATTTCGACAGCGGTGCGCGGCTCACGCACCGCATCAAGGGGGCGAGCCTCAGCGCGGGTGCCCAGGGCATCGCGCAGGCCGCCGCAGGGTTGGAGACGGCGATCATGGAGAAGCAGCAACACGCGATTCAGCGGCTATTCGGTGATATGCTAAAAGAGCTGGAGCGCTTCGATGATTTCCTGGGGTCGATGACATGCAAGAAAGATGATCAATTAAGTGCCGAAAAGGAGATCACGTGACGGCACACGAAGTAACGCGCGGCGATGGCTTGCGCGTTCCTGTGGTGGATGACGATCCATTCCAACTCCGAATCTCCGAACGCATTTTGCGAGGATTGGATCCGCGAGCGCGAAGGGAGATAGAGAGAACGCTGGGAATTCCATCGCCACTGTGAACGGCAAGGCAGCGGATCAGGCGGGGCTCAGACCGGCTCCTCGTCGATCCAGAATGCTCCTTCGCCGTCCAGCACATGGCGCATCTCGAAGAGCCGGTTGATGTTGATTGGAGCCAACACGAAACCCTT
>JBKKAO010000293.1:0-7897 GCA_046714645.1 Burkholderiales bacterium
CTCGGGGCTGGGGGCTGGGAAGAATTACCTGGACTGCGATTGGGAAGTGGATGTATGGGAGTGATCGTCAATAATCGACCCGCTTCCGTCCGTCGCCACCGTCCGTTGTCGGGCACTCCGATCAAGCGGGGTAACGGGTAATAGGGTCACACCTTGAAGTGACGCGGGATTGAGAAGAGGCTTTGTCGCCAGACCAAGACTCGAATCTCGGCGCGACGAATCTCGTTTGCGTGTCCACGGACTCCTCTGCACTTCAAGACTTGACCGCGGCGCTGCGACTGCTTCTCAAGCCCGTGTCGATTCCCAAAGGCCCTGGCTCTGGCTTGAGTCCTCCCCGGCAAGCGTTGTATGGTTAAATTTCCCATTCGTTCAAGGGCCGGTCAACGAATAAGTTCTGCGCGTATCAGAATGGACTCGGGGATCGTTAGGCCAAGGGCTTTGGCGGTCCTCTCGTTCACCACGAGATCAAATCTCATCGGCTGTTCCACCGGAAGGTCGGCAGGTTTGGTGCCCTTCAAAATCTTATCCACGAATGTAGCCGCGCGGCGAAATAACAGATGATAACTTGGCCCGTAAGACATCAAACCACCTCCCTCGGCATATGCCCGCTCGTCGAAAATCGAGGGCAGGCGCTTGGCCGCAGCGAATCGCACAACCTTTCTAAAGTGTCCATAAAGTTCGGCATCGTCTATCATCCACAAGGCTTGAGCTCGCCAATTGGCCATCGCTACGAACGCGGGATCCAACTCGCCAGCGGAACGCGCCGGAAAAAATCGAACCTCGACACCTAACGCCGATGCCGCGGTCTTGGCCTGTTTCATCGAGAGGGTATGCGAGGGATTGGTCGAATTCACGAGAACAGCCACTCGTCTCTTCTTTGGAACAATCTCTCCCAGCAGTTCCAACCTCTTGCCGGCAAGATCCGGTGCCATCAGCGATATCCCTGTGACATTACCCCCAGGATGGGCTAGGCTTGCCACCAGTCCCGTTCCCACCGGATCGGCTACAAGACCCAGCACGATTGGGATGGTGGATGTAACCCGCTTCGCCGCTAGCGAGGCTTGCGTACCGTCCGTGAGGAGCACGTCGGGCTTAAGCTCCACGAGTTCGGCCGCAAGACGCACAAGCTGGTCTGAGGGGCCGAACCGTTGATCTATGATTAAGTTGCGTCCCTCTTCCCAGCCTAATCTTCGCAATTCCTTGCGAAACGATTCGAAATAAGGCGCGTCTTCGGTGGTAGTCACCGGGGTCAGATAACCCACTCGCGCCACTTTCGGTGCAGGTTGTGGTTGGGCGGCAGACGCGGCGTTAGTAACGAGGGTGAGGAGCAGGACGGTAAGCCAGAGCTTCATCGGAGTTCCTCTTGAATGCCCCTTCCATGGGGAATGCATCAACGGTCTTCGTGCGCGGCGGCCAATGCGGTAGAGCATCGCAAACGGAGGAATTACGGTGCCGTAGTGGAAACATGCTACCAGTTCCGTGATGCTACCAGTTCCGTGGCCGTTTCCCTGGGCATCTCCTTGGCAAGTTTGCTGCGGTCGCCGCCGGGCAGGTCCACTTCGTCGAGGCGACCGCGCTTACCGCTGAAGATCTCGCCACGGTGCGACAGCAGGTGCGCGCTCGCGTGGCTGCTTTACGGCGGTGAATTTTCACTACAAGAGGTCCGCTGTTGGCCGAGGACTGGCCTTCAGGAATTTGCGTATGCTTCCGTCACGGTGCGGTGCTCCGGCGCGCGATATCATGCCATCATTCCGCGCTCCCTTGTCCCCGCCCTAGTCCCCAGCCTCTAGCCCCCAGTCCCTAGCCCCTGCTTTTCGCAAGCAATCCCAGCATCGCATCCAACCCCAGGATGTAGCTGCGCAAACCGAAACCGTGGATAACGCCATTCGCCACTCCTGCCAGCACGCTATGTATGCCGTGACTTTCAAGATTTCTGATGTGCACCTCGATGTAAGGCAGCGCCGCGCCTTTCATGCAATCCCTCAAGGCGTAACCGGCATAGGTGAAACCACCCGGATTCATCACCACGCCGTCCACTCCCCCATCGGCGGCTTGGTAGATGCGGTTGATGGCTTCGCCCTCGATGTTGGTGTAGAAAATCTCCAGCTTGTACTTCTTTTCCTTGGCATGCCGCTGAAGCATCGCGTCCAATTCCGCCGCCATGGTGGTGCCATAGATCTCGGGCTCGCGCTTGCCCAGGTAGGACAGGTTCGCGCCTTGCAGCAAGAGTATCCGGAGTTTGCGAGTAGCCATCATGCCCTGCGCAGACGCGCCGTTACCCAACGCACCGATCCGGCCACGCCGAAGGGCATCATGTACACGAAGAACAGTAGGAACAATCCATAGACCGCCCAAGGCGCAGCCTTGGAAATCTGGTCGGCGAAGTTGGGAACGAATTGGATGAAGAAGGCCCCATAGATCGCGCCGGAAATGGAGGCTACCCCACCGATCACCACACCCACCATGAAGCTGATGGAAAGCCCCGTCGGAAAACTATCGGGCGCCACGAACTGAATCACGATGGCCCCCAAGGCGCCGGCGACGCCGGTGTACAAAGCACTGATGCCAAAGGTCATGGTCTTGTAGAGCGAGATGTTGACGCCCATGGCCTCCGCGGCCACGGGATGATCGCGAATAGCCACCAGCGCGCGGCCCACTCGTCCGCGCAGGAGATTCCAGGCGAGCAGGAACATCACCACGGTGATGGCCAGGGTGAAAAGATACAACCATTGGTCGGGCGTCACCTTGAGACCCAAGGGCGGATCAGGTTTGAGGATGACGATGCCTTGCACGCCACCGGTCCACTCTTCCAAGTGCTTGTACTTGAGCAACTGCGGCATGGCCACGCCCAAGGCGAAGGTCGCCAGCGCCAGATAGTGGCCGCTCAATCGCAGGGCCGGCATACCGAACAAGAACCCCGACACGAAACACGCGGCGCCTGCCACGGGAATGGTGCTCCAATAGGGCCAAGCGAATTTGTCCATCAAGATGGCGGCCACATAGGCGCCGATGGCGTAGAAGGCACCATGCCCCAGGGAGATCTGCCCGTTGTAGCCCGTGAGCAGATTCAAGCCTAGCAAAACGATGGCGTAGACCAGTACCATGTTGAACTGGAACACGCGGTAGTTGCTAATGAAAAATGGCAGCGCCGTGGCCAACAAGATGAGTGCCAGAACACTGATGAACTTGAAAGCGGGACTCTTCATCGCTTCGCTCATACGCGCCTCACCAGCACCTTACCGAAGAAACCGCTTGGCTTGACCAACAACACGATGATGATGATGGCTAGAGCCACCGTGAGCTTCAATTCGGTGCCAATGACGTAGGCGCCTAGCAAATTCTCCAGGACGCCCACCAAGAAGCCGCCCACCACCGCACCGAAGGGGCTGTCGATGCCGCCCATCAAAGCGGCCGCAAACGCATAGAGCAACACACCCGCCATCATGTTGGGCTCAAGATAGATCACCGGCGCCACCAGAACGCCAGCCACGGCGCCGATGGCCGCCGCCAATCCCCAACCCAGCGCCAGCATCCAACTCACGCGAATGCCGGCCAGCCGGCTAGAAACGGGGTTCTGCGCCGCCGCGCGCATGGCCAATCCCAAGGGCGTGAATCGAAAAAAGCAGTACAGCAACACCAGCATGACCATGGTGATACCGATGGTGCCCAGCTCATGGGAGGAAATGAACTGATTGCCAAAGGGCGGCGCGGCGGGAAAGGGGCTGGGAAAGGTCTTGATGGTGTAGGTGTAGATCCAACCCGCCACGCTGTTGAGAATAACCAACAGCGCAACGAACACCGTCACCACTGAGAGCACCGGCGCGTGCTCCACGGGACGAATGATCACGCGCTCGATGATCACGCCGGCCACAAAGGAAATAGCGATGGTGAGCCCGAAGGCCATCCAGAAGGGAAATCCCGCTTGCGCCATGGTCCAAGCGAGGTAGGTGCTAAACATCGCCATCTCGCCTTGCGCGAAATTGATGTGATGCGTGGATTGGTAAATCATCACCAGGGCGAGCGCCAAGCTGGCGTAGATGCCTCCCGTGGCGAGGCCTGAAAACACTTGATGAAGGAAGGCGTCCAAGATCTTATGGGAGGAGGGAGGGGTTTCCACCGCGCCCGCATGCGAAACTCCACCTACTCATGACCGTGGCCGTCTGTTGAACCAGGGCTTGGCCGACTCCAACTGGCTCGCCACGCGAAACAGGATCGCTTCTTCACCGTAGGGTGCGGCCAATTGCACGCCCACGGGCAATCCGTCCGCCGTCCAGTGCAGCGGTAAGCTAACCGCCGGTGACCCGCTGGCGTTGAAGGGTGCGGTAAAGGAAGTGAAACGAGTAATGGCCCGAGCGTAGTCATCCAACACGGGCGAATCCATGTTGAATACGCCGGTCTTCCGAGGCGGATCGGGTAGGGTCGGGGTCAAGAGCAGGTCATAAGCGGCGAACCTTTCAGCCACGTGCCGTCCGGCGCGATGAATACCTAGCACCGCCCGCGCGTAGTCCGCCGCGCTCGCCTTGCCCCCCATCTCGTAGAACATCCAAGTCACGTACTCGAAGAACTCCCGCTGCACCGGCTTACTCTTTTTCGCGGCGTAGCCATCCACCGCCGCGCGAACATTTCCGCCGATGGCGGTGCGAAACGACTCGGAAAAATCCTCGGGTACTTGAGAAAGCGTTGCTTCCTCCACGTGATGCCCGAGGGCGGCTAGCAGTACGGCCGTATCCTGCACCGCTTTCGCGCATTCGGGGTGCAAGGCCTCAGCAGCCGGTGTGCGCAGCGCCAAACCGATGCGCAGTCTCCCCGGATCGCTCCCCATCTCCGCCAAGAAGGGCCGCCTCGGCCGCTCCGCGAAATAAGGAGCACCTAAGTCAGGTCCCGCTGTCAGATCGAGCAAGGCCGCGCTATCGCGCACCGACCGGCTCACCACATGCTCGTGGCTCATTCCCGCCCAGCCTTCGCCTCGGTCCGGTCCGGCGGGATTGCGCCCCCGGGTGGGTTTCAATCCCACCAGCCCGCAGCACGATGCCGGGATACGAATGGAGCCACCGCCATCGGTCGCATGCGCCGCCGGCACAATGCCCGCCGCCACCGCTGCCGCGCTACCGCCGCTGGAACCACCGGCCATGTAGTCAGGATTCCAGGGATTACGGGTAGGGCCGAAGGCTTTGGGTTCCGTAGTCACGGTCAACCCGAACTCCGGCGTATTGGATTTCCCGAAGATCACCAAGCCGCCACGCTTGTAGCGCGCCACCAACGCGGTGTCGTGATCCGCCACGTTGTCTTGAAAGAAGCGGCTGCCGTTGGAACTCACCGTGCCTTTGCACAGTGCGTGCAAATCCTTCAACAAAAAAGGCACGCCCGCAAAAGGACCATCGGGGAGACCGCGTTTGATGAACTCCCGGCCATGGTCGTAGCAGGGGGTAGAAAGCGCGTTGATCTGGGTGCGCAACGATTCGTTTCGCGTGATAGCGGCATCGAGCAGTTCTTGCGCGCTCACCGCCTTCGTTCGAATCAGGCTTGCCAGACCGACCGCATCAAACTGTTCATACTCTTTCATGCTGTTAGTGTCCCCGCTCAGTTTCCTAACTCAGTGTCCTAACTCAGTGTCCTAAATAAGACCGCCGGACGGTCTCGTCCTGCTTAATCTGGTTGGAAGGCCCCGAGGCCACGACACGCCCCGTTTCTAGTACGTAGGCGTGACCGGCGAGATCCAAGGCGAGTTTCGCGTTCTGTTCCACCAGCAGCAGGCTTACCTTATCCTCCTGGTTGATGCGCCGCATGATACGAAAGATCTCCTGCACGATCAGCGGCGCTAGGCCGAAGGACGGTTCATCCAACAACAGCAGACGGGGACGCAGCATCAGCGCGCGTGCGATGGCGAGCATTTGCTGCTCACCGCCGGAGAGGGTGCCCGCCTGCTGGCCGCGCCGCTCCCTCAGTTTCGGAAAGTAGGTGAACACGCGCTCCAAATCCCGCGCGACACCGGTTTTGTCTTTGCGCGTGTAGGCGCCGACGCGCAAGTTCTCTTCCGTAGTGAAATCGACGAATGTCCCACGGCCATCGGGAACCTGGGCGACACCCAAACGCACGATGTCTTCCGTCGTCTTTCCGCAGATGTCCTGCCCGTCGAAACGCAGATCGCCCGCGCGCTTCACCATGCCACAGATCGCGCGCAACAGGGTCGTCTTGCCCGCGCCGTTGGCGCCCAGTATGGCAGTAATGCCGCCGTTCTCTATGCTGAACGCCACGTTCTGAAGCACCGGCGTTGCACCGTAGCCGGCATTGAGCCCAGAGGATTGGAGAATCGCCGCCATCAGTCCGCACCCAGGTAAGCACGAATGACTTCGGGATGCGCTTGCACTTCCGCGGGTTTTCCATCGGCGATTTTTCTGCCGAAATCGAGCACCACCACAATATCCGATACGCGCATGACCAGATTCATGTGATGCTCCACCAGCAACACCGTCAGCTTCAATTCATCCCGCAAACGGCGAATCAAATTTACGAGATCACCAACCTCTTCATGATTCAAGCCTCCGGCGGGCTCGTCCAATAGCAGCAGCTTCGGTGTGCTCGCCAGGGCGCGCGCCAGTTCCACGCGCTTTTGCGTGGCGAAGGGAAGATCCATCACCCGCTTGTGCTGCACGGCTCCCAGATCGAGCAGGCCGATCAGTTCCGACGCCTGCCGCTCCAGGTGAGTTTCTTCGCGCTTGGCCAGAGGAAGCCGGACCAGATTCACCAGGAAGCCCCCTCGCGTGCGGCAATGCCCGCCGAGCATGACGTTCTGCCTCACGGACATGGTACGAAACAACGCGAGATTCTGAAAGGTGCGGCCGATCCCCAGGCCGGCGATCTCGTGGCGAGACACTTCGCTGAGGGAACGGCCTTCGAAGCGAATGGTTCCCCGCTCGTAACTGTAGAGCCGAGACAAGCAGTTGAAGAGCGTGGTCTTGCCCGCCCCATTCGGACCGATGAGTCCGGCGATTTGGCCCGCGCCGACTTGAAACGATACGCCATCCAGCGCAACGATACCGCCAAAGCGCACCGTCACATCCTGGATGCCGAGCAACGGCCCGGCCGCTGATGTTTGCTGTGGCGCCTCCTCCATACTCGTTTGGTCTATTTATTTGTTTAACGTAACCGGGGCGGATACTGCCATAAGGCCTAGGGCCGGTAAAGCCTAGTAATCCTTATATCATTGTTCCCTCCGGATATGCTTTTGACCGCACTTCCCAAAGCGCAACATGGCGATGAATTCCAACGTCTGGGTTCGGACAGCGCCTCCCGGTACACGTCGTCACGCAACCGCGGTGCCGATATCGGTGACGTTCAAGTACACCTCGGAGAGCGGCAGCTCGCAGCCGAGCGAGGAAATCGCCACCGTGTCCTCCAGGCGGTTCGCGGCATGAAGCAACCAGCGCTCTCCCGGCTGGCGGCTGTAGTGCTCAACTAGCGTTCGGTCCTGAGCGATCAGAAGATAGTCGGTCAGCGAGCCCAGAGTCCGGTATTGCTCGGACTTCTTGCCTCGGTCGTAGGCCTCGCTCGATTCGGAGAGCACCTCGACGAGCATGGTGGGGTTGAGAAGCGTGTCGCCCGGAGGCTCGATCTGAGATTGCCCGCAGACCACGACGATGTCCGGGTAAGTGTACAAGCCAGACAGGCTTACCTTCACCCGCATGTCGCTGGGGTAGACCCGGCAGGGTTTGCCCCTGAGGCGTTGGTGAAGGCACGCGAGCGCGTTGCCGACGATCAGATTGTGAGCCTCGCTCGCCCCGCCCATGGCGAAGATCTCGCCGCGGAAAAACTCGTGCTTCTCGCGCACGCGGCGTTCGAGTTCGAGGTACTCGTCCAGGGTGTACTGCTTCTTGGGTTGAACGGACATGGCTACCGG
>JBKKAO010000294.1:0-3715 GCA_046714645.1 Burkholderiales bacterium
CTGCCAGAAGGCGCAGCCTGCCACTACTGACAAAGGGTACCACTGAAAGAGAAACTAGGGCACATCGTAGAAACGAGAGTAGTAACTTCATTTTCTTTTCCTTTCTTCCGGGAACTTAAGACACACGTCCCTCAATATGTCGGCTCACCCCGCCTCTACGTGGGCAACCTGAGGGCGCAGCGCCCGAACACCCATGGTATCGCAGTTCGGATACCGCCCGGCCGATGGGCGTCCGAGCCGCGATCGGTCTACGGTTTCCGGAATTTCAAAACGAATCCATCCACCGGAATCGTGGCCTTGAAGAACGGGGTATCCCTGGGATCGTTCGGATTACGCAGGAATTGGGCGTCGCCCACAAACTCGAAACCCGCTGCCGCCAGTTCGCTTCGAACCACGCTTTCCTCGATCCGATGCACGCTTTCGGTTTCCGTGGAGCCGGTGCCGGGATTGCCGGCGTGATCGACGATGACCAGCATGCCACCGGGCTTGAGCGCATCGAGTATCCTCTTGTTCATCTTCGCACGGTCTCGCTTGAGCCACACGGTGTCGTGGTACCAGTAGATCACCGTGACGAGATCGAAGGGGCCGGCACCCGCAGGCAGCGGATCGTCGGAAGGGCGCACCACGTGCTGCACGTTACCCATGACCGGGGTATTGAAGCGTGACGGCACCTTGCCCTTGAGAAACTTCTCAAAAGTGACCGGATCGTTCTGCGCGATGACTTTGCCCTTCGGCCCCACGGCGCGGGCGAGCAGTTCCGCCGTGTATCCTCCGCCGGTGCCCATGTCGAGGACCGACATGCCGGGCCGGACTTCCGCGAAGGCGAGCAACTCCGCCGGGTGGCGGCGCGCGTCCGCGTCGCGGTCGGCCTGGCTGCGGTCGCTGCTGGCGATGATCGCGCGGATCTCGGCGGGTATGCTCACATCGGCCGCGTTTGCCGGGGCAAATGCGGCCATAGTTGCGGCGACGGCAAAGGCTACGCAAGCGGCGGCGCGCGCGAATGGGCACAATCGCCCGGCCCCGCGGATTGTCCGTTGCGATGAGAGTCGTTGGTTAGCTTGATTCATGGTCCGGAACCTCCATAGTGAGATGGGATCGGCGCGGCGGCGCGAAACCCGGGCGCGCGCAGAGGGTAATTTACTTCAGAAACGGATTGTCGTCGATTTCCAGTTGGAGCGTAAGAAACTGGGCCAGCCGATCGTACGGACGTCGAACTCGAACACCCTACCGCGCGCAGAATCAAGTGCATGAATCGCGGCGGCGAGTCCGCTATGAGCCGGCGAACCGAAAGCATGCTTACCCTAAGTGCCCAGGAGACCTCTTCATTTCAACGCGGCGGGCGAACCACACCGCCAACACGAGCAGCCCGAGACCTGCCGTGACGAAGATCGGAGCGTATCCGAACCGGCCCACGGTGAGCCCCGCCAACCACACCCCCAGCGCTTGGCTGAGAAACATGGAGAAGGCAAAGGACGAAACAGCCGAGCCGCGTGCTTCCGGTGCCATCTCCGTGGCTTGGGTTTGAAGCGTGTTGTGCAGCATATAGAAGCCGAAACCCGAGAGCATGACGAAGGGCACACAGAGCCACCACGTGGGAGCGAGCGACAGCCCCAGGTAACACAGCAGCAGTACCACGCCGCCTCCGGTCACCAAACTGCGCAGGCCCAGGCGCTTGATCAAGTGCCGGACTAGAAAGCTGTAGGTGACCCCGCCGACGGCGTTGGCGGCGATGACCAATCCTACGAGGGTATAGCTCAAATCGAACTCGAACTTGAGATAGGCGCCGATAAAAGAAAACGCGCCGAAAAAGAGGAAGCCTTCGATTCCGACCACGAGTACGATCAGCCGCACCCGCGGTTTTCTCAACAAGTACACGTAGCGCGAGAGCAGATCTTTCACACCGGTCAGTGCCTGGCGTTGAGGCTCGATCCTCGCCCATGCGTTCTTGGCGAGTACCAAGGACATCAGCGCAAAGGCGGCGCTCAAGGAGAAGAAGGTGGCCCGCCATCCGATGAAATCGCTGAACAGTCCGCCGATCAGCGGACCGGCTGCTTGACCTAACAAGGTACCGGAGACGAAGCGCGCCAGCACGTGTTGCCGCTCTTCGATGGCAACGTTGTCGCCGAGGAAGGCGAAGGAAAGCGGAATGATCGCGCCCGCCGTCATCCCGGTGGCGAAGCGGAACATCGCCAACCCATGGAGCGAGTCCGCCACCGCGCAGCCTAAGCACCCTAGGGCGGAAGCGCCCAGCATCACCGAGATGGTGCGTACCTTGCCGAAGCGGTCTCCCAAAGGACCGTGGATGAGCTGGAACAAGCCGTAGGCGAAGGTAAAGGCGGTAATGATGATCGCCGCCTCGCCCACACTCACGCCAAACTCTTGGGACATCTTGGGCAGGAGCGTTTCCCCGACGCGGATGGTGACACCGGATACGAAACTGCCGAAGGCCAGCAATAAAAGAATGCCGCGAACGCCGTTGTTATTTGTCTTCAAGCGGAAACCCTGAGCCAGTAGGATCCCGATTGTATTGCTTTCACCGCACGAAACGCTTGCGACGGCGGCCGGGAAAAACCCTCGTCCACGATAGCCTCTTGACTTGTCACTATTAGGTGACTATTATGTCACTTATCAGTGACTATGATGGAGAAAAGCATGCAACCAACCCGCCGGCACGTCCTCAACATCCTCTGTGGAGGCATCATCGCGCCGGCCCTTCCGCTGGCGGCAGGCTGCAACACGGACTCACCGCATGCCCTTCGACACCGGCAAAACCGTCGCGCCCGCAACGCTCGGCGAAGTGCTCAAAGCCTCGCCGAACTCGCCGGTCATCGCGCAAGGCGTCGTCGAAGGCGAGCAACGAAACGCCCTTCGGGATGCAGCGAATCGCACCGTGCAGATGCTCGCTCGCGTGGGTTATGCGCAGGGCGCGAAACCTTCTCCGCGCCGGGAGCTTAATACGATGATCAAGACTTAACAGCCGTGGTGCGCACCCGCACCGAAAGCGCCCGAAGAAGCGCATCGCCCAAGCCTCGTGACCGCGAGCAGACCCAGTAGAGAATCCTCGACGCGGTGGGACACGTGCTGGCGCGGGAAGGCTTCGCGGGCATTGGCGTCAATGCCATCGCCAAGGAAGCGGGTGTGGACAAGGTGCTCATCTATCGCTACTTCGGCGGATTGCCCGACCTCCTCGCCTTCTACGGGGGCTCGGGACTCTGGCCAAGCGTGGATGAACTGCTGGGCCCGGACACCGTGGAGCCCGGCATCGCGCTGGCGCCACAACTCGATCGCCTGATCGAGCGCTTCATTGACGCGTTGCGCGAACGCCCGCTCACGATCGAAATCCTGGCCTGGGAGACCGTGGTGCGCAACGAACTCACCGCAGTGCTCGAAAGCGTTCGAGAAGACTGGGGGCGGGACCTCGAAGCGCGGCTGCGGCGCCACTATCCCAACGTTACAGCCGATGTCTCCGCATTGATGATCATCTTCACCGCCTCCATTCAATATCTGTTCGTACGCGCGCGCACCATTCGCATCTACGGCGGAATCGAACTGTATGGCGAGCACGGCTGGGCCCGGTTGCGCCATGCCATGAGCGAGGCGCTGGAAGCCATGCTTAGCGCTTCTTCGCCAGCGCTGAACGCATCCGCCCCGCCCTGAAATAGGTGGGGTTGTCGTAAAAGCTCTCCTCGCCATTGCCGAAAAACCAGCCAGGTAC
>JBKKAO010000295.1:0-3183 GCA_046714645.1 Burkholderiales bacterium
CTTCGGCAGCTACCTGCCGAGCGACGCGGGAGCCTCATCGGGGACGATGCGCGATTCGCCGCCGCGGTCTGATGGGCGACATTTAGATCTCCCGGCAGTGTTGCCTCAAATTGAAATGTTACCGAACCTAATAGTTGTCGTCGAGGAGCGCGTTGACTCACAGTTTTTGTTACCGACGCGCACCCGTTGCCTCATGAAAATGTTACCCGTCGAAGTTCGACATGGCGGGAAACAAAATGGAGAGGCAACTGAGCATGGCCACAAGACGCGAATTGATCGATGCGATCGCGGAGCGGTATCGGTCCGCGAGCCGGATCGAGAAGAAGAAGATACTGGACGAGTTCATCGAGGTCACGGGCTTTCACCGGAAGCACGCGATCCGGGCGCTCCGGAGGACCTGCGAGGGCGCCGAGGCGAAACTCTCCAGCGAGCCGAAACACGCAAGGAAGACGCCGTATAACGAAGCCGTCGTCCAGGCGCTGACGATTCTATGGGAGACCGCAGATCGGATTTGCGGCAAACGCCTCAAGACCATCCTGCCTACACTTGTCGAGTCGATGGAACGGCACGGGCACCTGTGTTTGGATTCCGGCGTGCGAATCGCTGTGCTCGAGATGAGCGCGGCAACTATGGATCGAGTGTTGAAACCGGTACGAGAGGCAGGCAGCTTCAAACGGAGACGCTCTCACATCAACACCCCGTTGCGGCAAAGTATCGCGGTCCGGACATTCAACGATTGGAACGATCCGCCGCCGGGATTCTTCGAAATGGACATGGTCGCCCACTGCGGCAAATCGGTTGCCGGCAGTCACGCACACAGTTTGGTGCTGACCGATATCGCGTCCGGGTGGACGGAGGCCGTAGCGATGGTGGTTCGGGAGCAACTGCTGATCACTTTGAAGGTTGAAGAAATCCGCGCGAAGCTGCCGTTCGCGATACTTGGCCTGGACGTGGACAACGACTCGGCTTTCATCAACGAGACGGTGCTGAACTACTGCCAGGATCGGAAGATCGAGTTGACGAGATCCAGGGCGTACAAAAAGAACGATCAGGCCTGGATCGAACAAAAGAACGGAGCCGTTGTCAGACGGCTGGTCGGCTACGGGCGGTTGGAGGGAACGGCTGCCACCGCCGCGCTCGGTAAACTCCATGAGGTGGGGCGCCTGTACGTGAACTTCTTCCAGCCGTCGTTCAAGCTGAAGTCGAAAACACGCCAGGGTGCGAAGGTATCCAGGAAGTACTATCCCCCGGCCACGCCGTATGAACGACTGCTCGCCGACGGCCGCGTGACGAACGAATGCAAGGACGAATTGCGGAAGACCTTCGCGAGCCTCGACCCAGTGCGTCTGTTGCGTGAAATTCGGACGGCCCAGCAGCATCTGGCTCAATCGGAGGCCGGGGCCATTTCCGAAACTTCGGGCGAAACCAGTCAGGAACTAAGCCGGTTTACCGAAAGTCTGGCGACGGCTTGGCGGGATGGAGAAACTCGTCCTACCCATCGCAAACCGAACACGGGGCCCCGGCCTTGGCGCACCCGCGCCGATCCCTTCGAGAACGCCTGGACGGTTGTTGAAGAATGGCTCAATGAACATCCCGACGCCAATGCGAAGGGAATCTTTCTTCAGCTGCAAGCGCATATGCCGGATACCTTTACCCCAGGCCAACTCCGAACTCTCCAGCGTCGGGTGAAACAGTGGCGTACGGAGGTCGCTCGAAAACTTGTTATCGGCTGTCAAGGATCCGCGACGGAAACCGTGACGCCGAATAACAAGGAAGGGGTCCCTTTGTAATGGGGCATAGGCGTTAAAATAAGGATTGACCAATCTGATGGTTTCCGGTTAAGCTAGGGCATGCCCGAATTGTCTCTCCATGAGGACCAGTGGGAGTACGTGCGGACCCTCCTCCCTGTCGATTTAGAAGATTCAGCTCGTCACACGAAAGCGTTGGTGCGGTGCCGGAATGTACCGGATGCATCGGCGCTGATGCGCATGGCATTGGCTTATGCGCTGTCGGATCTATCACTGAAGGATGTGGCGGCATGGGCCAGTGCAATGGACTTAGCGGTGATCACCGGCCCGGGCTTATTTTATCGCCTGCGCGAGGCGGAGACGTGGCTAGCGCGAGTACTGGCGCAGTTGCTTGGGGAGCAACTTCCACAGGCGGTTGGCGGATGGCCAGTGCGCGTTGTGGATGCAACGGTCATCAATGGGCCCGGCGACAAGGCGGTACATTGGCGCGCCCATGTATTGGTAAATCCATCGACCGGAAGTTTTCGTTCGGTGGAGTTGACCGACGATTCCGGGGGCGAGAAACTGGCGCGCTACCCGCTAGAGAAAGGAGATCTGGTTCTGGGAGACAGAGCTTATGGAACGGCGCGAGGGGTATACGCAGTGCGGCAGGCAGAAGCGCATGTGGTGGTACGCTTCAATCCCGCCAATTTGCGCACCTGTGATACTGAGCGCCACCGCATCTACCTGAAGGAACGAGAGGCTGAAGTGCCAACTACGGGGGGAATCGAATTTAATATTACTTTACCAGTACCCCCACCGCCCACCAAAAGCCACAAGATTTGGGATTCATCCAAAGCCATCGCTTGGATTCCCGCCCGTGCCGTGGCTTCCCGCACGCGCAACGGAGAAGTCATTTGGATACTCACCACCCTCACGATTGTGGAATTGCCTACCTTGGCAGTGCTGGGATTATACCGCCTGCTTTGGCAAATTGAATTATTCTTCAAACGGCTAAAATCCTTGCTGCACATGGACACATTGCCTTCGCGCGAAGGCCCTACTGCTAAGAGCTGGGTGTTTGCCCGCTTGATCGCCGCAGCCTTGGCACAACAACTGGTACAGCCATCCGGTCCACTTTCCCCCTGGGGGTACCAATTGCGAGAATTGCGAGCCGAATCCGCCCCGCCATAGTGCTTGGTCCAGATTCCGCATGACACTCTGGGCGCTACGCGTGGCGATCCTAGGCAATGGTCCGTGGCTAGTAATTCGCAGCGAAGAGAATCTCGACCGTCTGCGCAACAGCACTCGCCAGCGCGGGCTGACTAGCGACGCCCTAAACCGAGGTGTACATGAATTTTCGCAGCTTCCCTTATTTTAACGCCTATGGTTCGGGGGACGGCGTCCCCCGTGGCAAGCAAGCGAGGCACTTCCGTGATTTTGCGGGGTCTGCGTT
>JBKKAO010000296.1:0-3000 GCA_046714645.1 Burkholderiales bacterium
CTCAGTGAAAGATCTTACTGATGAACAGATCGAGGCTCTGGGGCATTTCCTGTCGAGTCTGTAATGCTAGTTGATCGCCGTGGCCAGCATCGTTAGCCCGGCGATCAACAACACCGCATCCATCAGCAACTGGAACTGAGCGATCTCCAAGCGCTGCACGATGCGCTTGCCTAGGTAGGAACCCAGCATCACCGAACTGCCCACGATGAGCCCCTTGACCAAGGTCGCCCAAGGCAGTGCCCCCAGGGAGAAGAACACGATAGCCTTGGTCAAGAACACCGCGATGGAGCCCAGCGCTTCGGTGGACAGGTAGCTTCCCTTCACCAATCCGTAGGCCAGGAAGAACGGCGTGTTGATCGGACCGGTGGAGGCGACGATGCCGGTCAGGAATCCGATCACCGCCCCCACCCACGCGAGCTGCCACAGTTTGATGGTGAACCCCGCACGCAACAATGCGCGCCGGATGGGAATCATGGCCAAGAAGAACACGCCAAGCGTAAGCTCGATGACATTGGCCGGCAACGTGAGAAGCGTCTTTGCCCCCAGCGCGGCAGCCGGTGCAGCCGTGAGGCTGTAGACCCCGCCTGCCTTCCAATCGATCTCGCGCCACCACACCAGCACGCGGGAAACATTGGCGAGCAGGGCCGTCACCGCCATGACCGGCACCGCTTCGTAGGGACCAAAGACGATGACCAGCGGAGGCAGCAGGATGATGGACGTGCCGAAGCCCACGACACCGCCCAAGGTGCCGCCAATGAGGCCGACCGATAATACGAATATCCAAGTCAAATTTCCCTCTTTCCGAAGTCTTCACTGTGCATCGTGAAAGATCACGCCCAAGGTATGGCGCAGCCCGGAGCGGATACGACTTACGCCGTGCCGTAGATTAACCCGGTACACCCCGCGCGTGCCTTGAACGGGACGATGGTGAACAGCGAATATCACGGCGTCGCCTTGACGAAGCGGGACGACTTCGGGTCGCGACTGCATGCGGGGGCGTTGCTCAGTGAGCACGAACTGGCCTCCCGTGAAGTCTCTTTCTGGCTCGGACAGTAAGACTGCCACTTGCAACGGAAAAACCTGCTCGCCGTAGAGATCCTGATGCAGGCAGTTGTAATCGTCCGTCCCATACCGAAGTAGGAGGGGGGTCGGTTTGACTTGTCCGGCCGCATGGCAACGCGCTAAAAAATCGGCATGCCTTGCAGGATACCGAATGCCGAGGCCAAGGGCCGCATTCCACCGGTTGGCGATGGGTGCGAGATGTAGGTAAAAATCCGAGCGAAGGTCTGCGATGAGCGGCGGTAGCGGATAGGAAAAGTACTTGTATTCTCCGCGCCCAAAACCATGCCTTTCCATCACGATGCGGCTGCGAAAGAGATCTTCGTTGGAATATAGATTTGCCACTTGTTGGCACTGGTTTGGAGAGAGAAGCTGCTCACACATTGCGCTGCCACGCGCATCGAGGTTTTTCGCAATGTCTTGCCAATCGAGCGCCGAGACTTTCGCCTTGACGCTGCCTAGAGCGGCGCTAGCCAAGACGACCCGCGCCGCCACAGTCATTTCTGGGCTTCTCGCTCAAGAAGCACCCGTTTGCGCTCGATGCCCCACCGATAGCCCGATAGCGCGCCATCGTTCCTCACCACCCGATGACAAGGTATCGCTACCGCGATGACATTTGCCGCACAGGCCTTGGCCACCGCACGCACGGCTTTCGGAGAGCCGATCTGAGTGGCGATGTCCGTGTAGCTTGCGGTGGTGCCCACGGGGATCTTGGTGAGGGTTTGCCACACGCGCTGCTGGAAGGCCGTGCCCCGAATATCCAGGGGAAGATCTAGGCCCAAGCTGGGGGCCTCGACGAAGCCCACCACTTTGGCAACGAGTTGCTCGAACCGCGGGTCGCCACCGATGAGATTGGCGCGCGGAAAACGGTCCTGAAGATCGCGTGCCAGGACCGATGGGTCCTCGCCCAGGAGAATCGCGCAAACCCCGCGTTCGCTGCTTGCCACCAGAATAGCTCCCAGTGAGCACTCGCCGATGGCGAACCGTATGTCTGTGTTCGCGCCCCCTGCGCGGTAGTTCGACGGCGTCATTCCCAGTATCTGGTCCGACTCTTCGTAGAATCTCCCGTTGGACTGGTATCCGGCCTCGAAGATTGCCTCGGTCACCGTATCGCTGCGGTCCAGTTCACAGCGGACGCGCTGGGCGCGATGGGCAGCCGCGTAGGCTTTGGGCGTGAGCCCCGTAACCGCCTTGAAGATCCGGTGGAAATGGTAAGCACTGAGGCCGGCATGGCTCGCAAGCGCTTCAACGCTTGGTACCTGCTCGGCGTTCTCGATAATCCGGCAGATCTGCGCGACCTTCAACGCTTGCCGCTCGGCCAGTGGCGCTTGGTTCGGTTTGCAGCGTTTGCAAGGACGAAAGCCCGCGTGCTCGGCCTCCGAGCAGGTGGCGTGGAATCGCACGTTCTCCGGTTTCGCGAGGCGTGCCGCGCAAGATGGACGGCAGTACACGCCGGTAGTCTTAACCGAATAGAAGAATTTCCCGTCCAGGGCGGGGTCGCGAGCAACCACCGCTGCCCAGCGGGAGTCGCTCGTGGTTTCGGCCGCAAGCCGGTTTGTGTCTATACTCGTGGTCATACTCGTTCCTTTCAACATTGACATGACGGGTATAGCGTAACGGTCATCGGGAAATTTTGCACCCTGGGTCTTGCTTTTGAATCCATGTTGACCGCAAAGGGCTCACCCCCACAATTCAGCGCTCGCTCCCATGAGAAAGGGAATTAATGGCCCTGCAGCCTAGCTTACTTACCCCCGATACCGCCGCAGGCGTCATCGCGCGCTTTCTCAAAGCGCGCGGTGTGGATCGCATCTTCGCGTTGTGCGGCGGTCACATCATGCCCATATGGGAGAGGTGGAACTCTTTGCTCAACCGGCGGCGGCGCTGGCGGCCATCACCAAAGCGGCCGGTGATCGCGCCTCCCATGTGGATCGTAGCTGGACC
>JBKKAO010000297.1:0-3453 GCA_046714645.1 Burkholderiales bacterium
GCCCAAGTCTCTGCGGTGGTGTCAGCCTGTTTCGCCTCCAATGTTCCGATGGTTCCCCAGGGTGGCAATACCGGTTTGTGCGGCGGCGCGACTCCAGACGAGAGCGGGCGCAGCGTCGTCATCAGCCTAAAGCGCATGAACCGTGTGCGCGCCATCGACACGGATAACAACACCATGACGGTGGAGGCCGGTTGCATCTTGCAGGAGTTGCAGCGCGCGGCGGAGGAGGTCGATCGCTTATTTCCTCTGAGCTTGGCGGCGGAAGGCAGCTGCCAGATCGGCGGCAACCTATCCACCAATGCCGGCGGCGTTCACGTGCTGCGCTATGGCAATACGCGAGACCTGACCCTAGGTTTGGAAGTGGTCTTGGCCGATGGGCGGGTCTGGGACGGGCTGCGGGGCTTGCGCAAGGACAACACCGGCTACGACTTGAAGCAGCTATTCATTGGAGGTGAGGGCACGTTGGGCATCATCACGGCGGCGGTGGTGAAGCTCTTTCCCTTGCCCAAGGTGCATGCGGTGGCTTGGATCGGGGTGGCGAGCCCCGAGGACGCTGTGGCCCTTCTGGGCGCCGCGCAGAGCGCCTTCGGCACCCGGCTCAGTGCCTTCGAGTTGATCTCGGATCTGCCTCTATCCTTCGTGTTGGCGCACATTCCCGGTAACCGGCGGCCCTTGCAGCAGGAGTTTCCGTGGCATGTGCTCATGGAACTCTCCGACAGCGAGGAGGCCGTTCACGAACGATTGTTGAACTTCCTCTCGGAACAAGTGGAGCTGGGCCGGATGGGAGATGGCGTCATCGCCCAGAGCGCCGAACAGGCCAAGCGTTTGTGGTTGTTGCGCGAGCATGTGCCCGAAGCGCTGACCCGCGAGGGTTACAGCATCAAGCACGATATTTCCGTTCCGGTTTCGCGCGTCGCCGAGTTCATTCGCCGCGGGCGCGAAATGCTGGAACCCGCCATCCCCGGTCTGCGCTTGACCCCCTTCGGACATTTGGGCGATGGCAATCTGCACTACAACATGAGCCGGCCTGAAGATTGGAGCGACGAGGCTTTCGCCGCGCAAACATCCCGTCTCAACAATCTTGTCCACGACCTGGTGCACGAGCTAGGCGGCAGCATCAGCGCCGAGCACGGGCTTGGCCAAGTCAAACGCGACGAGGTTCGCCGCTATAAGAGCGAGGTCGAGATGGATCTGATGCGGGCGGTGAAACACACGCTGGATCCCAAGAATTTGATGAATCCGGGGAAGGTGGTCTAGGAGTCTGCCGGTGTGGATTGCATTATCCAGACGATGCATCATCATGGATAAGTCCGGCGGACTCCTAGCAAGTTCCTTGTGAGGACCACCGGCTCAGGAGTAATCTGCGTGGTATGAATCTGCCCTTCGCCACGCTGACTCCTGATTTCCTTCTCACGGCCTTGGAAAGCATCGGTCTTCTGCCTGACGGTAGATTGCTGGCGCTCAACAGCTACGAGAACCGCGTCTACCAGGTGGGTATGGACGAGGGGCCCCCGCTCGTGGTGAAGTTCTACCGGCCCGACCGGTGGTCCGAGGCGGCCATACGCGAGGAGCAAGATTTTTCCTTCGAGCTTTCCGAGCGGGAGATTCCGGTGGTGTCCCCGCTACGAATAAAGGGAAACTCGCTGCACCGGTTCGAATCCTTTTGGTTCGCGGTGTTTCCTAGGCGAGGCGGACGGTCGCCGGAACTCTCGGATCCCGCGACGTTGCAATGGCTGGGCCGGTTCATCGCGCGCATGCACGCGGTGGGCGCGATTCGCCCATTCCAGGTTCGCCCGGTTATCGATATCGAGACCTTCGGCATAGAGCCACGAGACTATGTACTGTCCACGAACTTCGTCGCCGCGGAGTTGAGAGAGACCTACGCCAGCGTCGCGGAGCAAGCGTTGGCCGGTGTGCGGCGGTGCTATGAGCGGGCGGGCGAGGCGCGTGCATTGCGTCTACATGGCGATTGCCACGCGGGAAACATTTTGTGGACCGACGAGGGACCGCACTTCGTCGATCTGGACGACGCACGCATGGGCCCCGCCATTCAAGATCTATGGATGATGTTATCGGGCGAGCGCGAAGAGCGTAGCCGCCAACTGGGCGATGTGATGGCGGGTTACGAGGATTTTTGCGAGTTCGATACCCGAGAGCTTCACCTGATCGAAGCGCTGCGCACTTTGCGGCTCATACATTACGCGGCGTGGATCGCGCGGCGCTGGCATGATCCGGCGTTTCCCGCGGCCTTTCCCTGGTTCGATACGCCGCGTTACTGGCAGGACCGAATCCTCGAACTGCGCGAGCAGATCGCGCTGATGGACGAGCCGCCGCTTTGGAGTTCATGAAAGGATCTGCGTGGATGAATTAAAACAACTCACGCTTCTCGAAACGCGCGTGCTCGGTGTGCTGGTGGAAAAAGAGATCACGGTTCCCGATTCCTATCCGCTAACACTGAACTCGCTGGTGTCGGGATGTAATCAAAAGAGCAGCCGAGACCCATTGATGAACATCACGGAGGCGGAAGTGAAAGCAGCCTTGGATGAGCTTCGGCGCCGCACGCTCATCGTGGAAAGTAGCGGCGGCCGGGCCTGGCGCTATGCGCACAATGTCCCTAAAGGCCTGGGCTTGAGCAGTGCCGAAACCGCTCTTATTGCCTCGATGTGGCTGCGCGGCGCGCAAACAAGCGGCGAACTACGCATCAATGCGGAACGCTTCTACCGCTTTGCCGACCTGTCTTCCGTGGAGGCGTATCTGGAGGACATGGCAACGAAAACACCGTCGCGAGTGCTCAAATTGCCCCGCCAATCTGGAGCGCGGGAGGCGCGCTGGATGCACTTGTACTCAGGCACGCCCGTGGCCGAAGTAAATGCTGTCGGCGAGTTGCAGCCGGCAAACGGGGCGCACAGATCTACGCTCGCGGAATTGGTTCGCCGTATCGAGGAACTCGAAATGCAAGTCAACGTACTGCGATCCGTTGTGGAGGAACTCAAATCCACCTCGTGAGGCGCTGTCGCACTGCTGTGCGGCGGCTGGTGGCAGGTGATGGCTATAATCAAGCGTCAGCATCGAAGGCTCGGTGCGCGGTTGCTCGGGCGGAGTTGAATACACAGTTAAACTAGAGGAAGAATATGGGTAAAGGTGATCGGAGAACGCGCATGGGTAAGATCTACAACGGCTCCTACGGCAAGACGCGCCCAGGACGCATTAAGAAGAAGGCGCCGGCGAAGGCCCCTTCTTCGGCGAAACCCGGTCGCTAGGGTCTGTTGACATATATTTCGTGGGCGCGAGGCGGGCAGTGCGGGATGCAGTGCGAGGCGCACCGGCTCGGCAGGGTTGGACACCCGCCGAGACGGTGCAACAAAGCAATGCGCCCGCAGTGCCCGTCTCCCTCCGGGTTGGGGCCCCCGGGGGGGGGGGGGGGGGGGGGGGGTGGGGAGGCGGGGGGGGGCA
>JBKKAO010000298.1:0-13252 GCA_046714645.1 Burkholderiales bacterium
GCGCGTCTACAACGACCTGCTTTTTAACAACGTGGAGAGCTTCTTACTGGCGTGCTTTCCCATTACGCGAAAAATATTGGGGGTGAGACGCTGGACCAAGCTGGCGCGTGAGTTCTTCGCCACTCACCAGTGTCCATCACCGCTCTTTCGCCAGATACCGGAAGAGTTCGTCCGCTTCCTGCAGTCCCGGCCCGCGCAGGAATTGGTGTTTCTGGCTCACTTCGCCCACTACGAGTGGGTCGAGTTGGCGGTGGATATCTCCCCGGCGGAACCGGATTGGGATCGCGTCCAACCCGAGGCCGATCTAATGGAGGGTCACCCCCTACTCACTCCCACCCTTCGAGTGCTAGAGTATCCCTTCCAGGTACATCGAATCGGTCTAAAATTTCAACCCAAGGCAGCGGACGCCGAACCCACTCGCATCCTTGTCTTTCGCGACCAGGGCGACAAGGTGCAGTTCGTGGTCATCAATGCTGTGACCGCACGCTTGCTCGCGCTGATATTGGAGGACGAAGTCACGGGGGAACAAGCCTGTTTGCGCATTGCGCAGGAGCTGGGTCATCCTAATCCCGCAACTGTTCTCGCAGGCGGCCGCAACATCTTGGAGGGGCTAAGACACAAAGGGGCGGTCCTAGGAGCAAAGCGGATCATATCCTCGTAAGGTTTTTTCTGCGGCCGCTACTGAATCCAACAATCCTCCGATACCGTATGTCCACTGGGTGGCCTTGAGAGTGAAGCCCGGCGATTTTCTGCGCCATCCGTGTCCGTGAAGTGAATCCATAATGTCTCGCCGGGCGTGATTCATCCTTTCGGAGAGAGCCAATGACTAATAAGCGAACCAGCATCGCCATCGCGGCAGCAGCCGCTGCCCTATTCATGTCCGGTTGCGCCAACACGGGGAGCGGGCAGGGTGCTAGCGCCGCCAAAGTGATGTGTGGCGGCGTGAATGCCTGCAAGGGCCAAAGCGATTGCAAGACCGCCAATAGCGCTTGCAAGGGCCAGAATGCCTGCAAGGGACAAGGCGTCATACAAATTTCTCAGGACGCTTGCGTCCAGCAAGGCGGACGCGTCTAGGCCCCTATGGAGCGGGTTCTGTTCATGGACAGGGCCCGTTTTCCAAAATATGAATCCGTCCGCGCCATCCTTGACCCGGCCTAGCCTCGGCTTTGGGCTGGGCTTACGCACCGATCACTACGAGGACATCCTCAATACTCATCCACGCGTGGATTGGTTCGAAGTCATCTCCGAGAACTATCTCATCCCAGGCGGGAAACCTCTGCATTACCTGGATCGCATTCGCGCAGAGTACCCTTGCGTGATGCACGGCGTGTCTCTGTCCATCGGCAGCACCGATCCCCTGGACCGGGACTACCTGATGCAACTCAAATCGCTGGCGCAACGCATCGAGCCCGAATGGATCTCCGATCACTTGTGCTGGACCGGCGTGGCGGGAAAGAATTCGCACGACTTGCTACCACTGCCCTATACGGACGAGGCGCTCAAGCATGTCGCCCAAAAGGTGCGCCAGCTCCAAGACTTTCTCGGCCGGCGCATTCTGATGGAGAACGTATCGAGTTACGTGAGCTACAAGGAGTCTGCTCTCACCGAGTGGGAATTCCTGAGTGCCTTGGCGCGGGAAGCCGATTGCCTGCTGCTGCTGGACGTCAACAACATTTTTGTTTCAGCCTACAACCACCATTTTGATGCCGAGGCATTCTTGCGCGGCATTCCAAAAGACCGCGTGCAACAGATCCATCTCGCGGGCCATAGCCATTGCGGCGAGTACATCATCGATACTCACGACGCCGATGTGATCGGCCCAGTGTGGGAACTCTACGCCAAGGCCATCGGCCTTCTCGGGCCCATTTCAACCATGATCGAGCGCGATGACCGCATCCCTCCGCTCACCGAGCTCGTTGCCGAACTCGATGCCGCCCGCCGGATCTCCGCTGGAGCCCAACAAGCGGTGGCGGCGTGAACTCGCTGCAAGCATTGCAACGCGAGTTCCAGAGCTTTGTCCTCTCCGCCCAGCCCGCGATCCTCGATCGGGTGGTAGGGAGCCCTACCATCGATCCGGCACGCCGCTTGGGGATCTACTACGACGCCTACCGCTCGCGGCTCATCGAAGCCCTGGAGACCGACTACACGGCGCTCAAAACCTTCATGGGCGAGGAGGCGTTTTGGCGCATGGCAAGGGGATTTATCGAGGCGACTCCTTCGGTCCATCGCAATTTGCGCTGGTATGGTCAAGACCTACCTAGTTTTCTACGAAGCGCTCCGCCCTACGCGGACCAAGCCTGGCTGCACGAGATCGCCTTGTTCGAATGGACGATCTCGCTGGCCTTCGATGCCGCCGATCTTCGCTCCATGACTTTCGAGGAGATGGCAGCGATCGACCCCTCTTTGTGGCCCGAGCTTACCTTCAGATTCCATCCCTCATTACAACGGCTGGCGCTTCGCACCAACGCCGCGAGCCTGCGAAAGTCCGCCGATGCGCAAGAGCCGCTGCCCGCACCGGAGGCTTACGCCGAACCGGCGCAGTGGATGCTCTGGCGCAAAGACCTGACCGTTATGTTCCGATCGCTCTCGCCAGAGGAAGCTTGGGCGTTGGACAGGGCCTGCGCGGGGGAAAACTTCACGCAACTGTGCGAAGGCCTGTGCCAGTGGGTCAATGCGGAAGAGGCCGCGGGGCGAGTCGCCGGAATGTTGCGCGCTTGGGTGGACGACCAACTCGTCAGCGCCAGGGTCTGTTGACCTTCATTTCGTGGAGCGCGTTGCCTCCAGGAAGACTGAGGGCAAGGCGCGAGGCGCAGCCGCTAATTGGAATCAGCGCAAGCCGAGTAATGCAGCCCTCGGTCTTCCTAGGGGCCCAGGAGGCGGCCACCGCCGGCGCATCGCTTCGTTGCACCGCCTCGGCGGGTGTCCAACCCAACCGAGCCGGTGCGCCTCGCACTGCATCCCGCATTGCCCGCCTCGCGCCCACGAAATGAAGGTCAACAGACCCTAGCGCGGGCCCGATTGAGTAATCGCTCGAACCGGTGCCCTCACTTTAATCACCTTTTTTTTCCTCTTGTTCTTGTCTTTGAAGATCAATTCCAAGGGCACTTGATCGTCCGCCTTGAGGGGCGCATTCAACTCCATCAACATCAGATGGATCCCCATGGGAGCTAGCACCACCGGCACTCCCGCGGGAATGTCTAGGGAATCGAGCCGCCGCATCTTCATGATGCCGTCCTTCATGTCCGCACTATGAATTTCCACGCGTGCGGCGAGCGCGGTTTTCACCGCCACTAAGGTCAGGCGCCTGGGGCTGGTGATCGTGAGGTAGGCGGCGCCCACGGTTTGCCCAGGAGCCGTGGCCCGTGCCCAAGCGCCAGAAATCTCCACGGCCATCGCGGCGGGCGCGAGAAACAACATTCCCAGAAACCATCCAACCCGCCTAAAAAATTTCATCGTCTATCCTTGGGCATCCGCTCGTATAATCGCCATTTTGCCATTGGCATGGAATCTCCTCTCCTGACTCACCTACTTCACGCATACGTTCCGGTGCGCGCCTTCCTGATACTGCTGGCTTTGATTGTCCCGGCCACTACCTGGGCCGCCGACTCCACTCCCACTATCGCCGCCAAAGCCTACTTCCTCCTGGACCTGCAAAGCAATCAGATCTTGGCCGCGCAACGGGCCGAGGAACGTATGGAACCCGCCTCGCTCACCACGTTGATGCCCGCCTACGTTGCGTTCGGGGCGCTCAAGCAAAAGCTCGTGACGGCCCAGCAGCAAATCACACCCTCCGTGAAGGCTTGGAAGACCCCGGGCTCTCGCATGTTCATCGAGCCCGACCGGCCGGTCACCCTCGACGAACTTCTACGGGGAATGATAGTTCAATCCGGCAATGACGCCAGCGTGGCCTTGGCCGAAGCCGTAGCGGGGGATGAAACCGCCTTCGCCAATATGATGAATCGCGAAGCGCGGCGATTGGGTCTGAAGGGCTCGCATTTCGTCAATGCCACCGGATTGCCCGACGAGAAGCACTATTCCACCGCATCGGATTTGGTGTGGCTCGCCGCCGCGGTGATCCGGGACTTTCCCGAGTACTACCCGCTGTATTCCTTGCAGGAGTACACCTACAACAACATTACTCAGCCCAATCGCAACTTGCTGCTAAGCAAGGATCCTCACGTGGATGGGGTCAAGACGGGGTTTACCGAGAACGCCGGCTACTGCCTCATCGCATCGGCGCGGCGCGATACACGCCGCCTGATCGCGGTGGTGCTGGGGGCGGCCTCTGAAACGGCGCGGGCGATCGAAGCGCAAAAACTCCTGAACCATGGTTTTCAATTCTTCGAGAGCGTGCGCCTCTATGAGAAGGGTGCACCGGTGGCGCAATTACAAGTATGGAAGGGGAGCGAACGTGAAGTCCCTATTGGATTCCAAGAGGACTTCTTCGTGACCGTGCCCCGCGGACAGAAGGATCAGTTGAAGGCGGCGCTGGAAAGCGTTCAACCCCTTCTGGCGCCCATCAGCGCGAATCAGGCCGTAGGCACCATGCGGATTAGTTTGGCGGGCAGGCCCTTCAGAGAACGCGGTGTTGTGTCGCTAGCCAACGTGAGTATCGCCAACTTCTTTGTGCGAACCTGGGATAGCCTACGGCTACGCTTTAAGTAGCCCAATCCAATAAGCCCCATGATGATTCCAGACAGCATCGCCCCGCCGGAGGCCATCGCTTATCTCAATGGAGAGTACGTCGCGCTCAAGGATGCGCGCGTGAGCGTGCTCGACCGGGGTTTCATCTTCGGCGACGGCATCTACGAAGTCATCCCCGTCTACAACCGCGAACCCTTCCGGCTGACCGCTCACTTGCAGCGTTTGCAAGCCTGTCTAGAGGGTGTGCGCATGGCAAATCCGCATAGCGACGCGCAGTGGGAATCGTTGTTTCGCGAGGTCATCAAGCGCAATCCCCACGAAGATCAGGCCCTCTACCTGCAGGTCACGCGCGGGCTCGCCAAGCGCGACCATGCCTTTCCACCAGCGGTTTCGCCCACGGTATTCGTCATGAGCAATAAGCTCGGCGTACCCACCGTGGAGGCTGTGTCCCATGGCGTGAGCGCCTTGACCTTAGCCGACAATCGCTGGCTGCGATGCGATATCAAGTCCACTTCGCTGCTGCCCAACATTTTGCTTCGCCAAGCCGCGGTGGATGCCGGTTGCGCGGAGGCCGTCATGGTGCGCGACGGATTTCTCACCGAAGGCGCGGCGAGCAATATTTTCGTGGTCAAGAACGGCGTGCTGTTTAGCCCGCCGAAGAGCCATTTGATCCTACCCGGTATTACCTACGACGTCGTGCTGGACTTGGCGCGTAAAGGCGGCATACCGGTCGAGGTGCGCGCGGTGTCCGAAGCAGAGCTGCGAAGCGCCGATGAGGTGTGGCTGTCGTCTTCCACGCGCGAGGTGCTCGCCATAACGACCTTGGATGGCAAGTCCGTGGGTAGCGGAAAGCCTGGCGATCGCTTCAAGCAACTTCACGCCCTCTTCCAAGAGAGTAAGCGGCCCGTCCTCGCTCACCGCTAGCCGCGCCACTATGGCGGAAGAAACTCTCCTGGATTTCCCCTGCGATTTTCCCCTCAAGGTGATGGGGCGCATGGAGCCGGGCTTCGCCCAAGACGTGGTGTCCATCGTGAAAAAGTTCGCGCCGGATTTCGACGAATCCACCATCGAGATGCGCCCCAGCCGCAAGAAGAGCTACCTCAGTCTCACCTGTATGATCAATGCCACCTCGCGCGAACAACTCGATTCGCTGTACCAGGAGCTTTGCGATCATCCTTTGGCGGTGATGGTGCTCTAACGTGAGGCGTGAGGAGTTAGGCGTTAGGCGTGGAGCAGGGTTGCTGGAGGGGGGCGTCACTCACGTCATCCGGCGGCTGGGATCGGTGGGCTACGAACCTACTTGGCGAGCCATGCAGGGGTTTACGGCGAGCCGCGATGAAGTCACGCCCAACGAGTTGTGGTTGTTGGAGCACCCGTCTGTCTACACCTATGGCGTAGCGGGACGCGCGGTGCATCTGCCGCGCGTGGCCAGTGCAATTCCTGTGCTGAAGGTCGACCGGGGCGGGCAAGTCACCTATCATGGGCCCGGGCAACGGGTGGTGTATGTGCTGTGGAATTTGGTGCGCGACGGGCTATCGGTGCGGCAAATGGTGCGGAAGCTGGAAAACGCGGTGATCGGTTTACTGGGCGATTACGCCATTGCCGCTCGCGGGCGCGAGGATGCGCCGGGCGTGTACGTGGACGGTGCGAAGATCGCGGCGCTCGGACTCAAGATTCGCAAGGGATGCAGCTATCACGGCCTGGCCCTCAATGTGGACATGGATCTCACGCCTTTTTCCCACATCGATCCCTGTGGATTTCCCGCGTTGCCGGTCACGCAGATACGCGATCTCGGGATCGAAACCAGCCAGGCCGAAATTGGCGAACAACTACTGGAGCACGTGCTCCATCAATTGAGAGTCTCAACATGAGCCAGCAGGACCGCCAGACCGGCAGCGAGAAGACGGCGCGCAACCCCATCAAGATCATTCCCATCGCGCCGCTGAAAAAACCGGGCTGGATTCGCGTGAAGCTGGGCGACAGCGAGAACTTTCGCGCGGTCAAGCAAGCGCTTCGCGAAAATAATCTGCATACGGTCTGCGAAGAAGCCTCCTGCCCCAACATCGGCGAGTGCTTCGGGAAAGGCACCGCGACTTTTATGATCCTAGGTGATTTGTGCACGCGCCGTTGTCCCTTTTGCGACGTGGCCCATGGCCGCCCCAAGCCGCCCGATCAAGCCGAGCCCGCCAACCTGGCGCGCACCATCGCCGCCATGAAATTGAGGTACGTGGTGATCACCAGCGTCGACCGCGACGACTTGCGCGATGGCGGTGCGCAGCACTTCGTGGATTGCATTCGCGCGGTGCGCGAACAATCGCCCGCCACGCGCATCGAGATCCTCACACCGGATTTTCGCGGCCGTTTGGATAAGGCTGTGGATATTCTCAGCCAAGCTCTGCCCGATGTGATGAACCACAATCTGGAAACCGTGCCGCGCCTCTACAAGCAAGCACGCCCCGGAGCGGATTACGCACACTCCATGCAACTGCTGCGCGATGTTAAGGCGCGTCACCCCGGGGTCACGACCAAATCCGGGCTCATGGTGGGATTGGGCGAAACAGACGAGGAAATCTTGCAAGTGATGCGCGATCTTCGCGCCCATCAGGTAGACATGCTTACCGTCGGGCAATACCTGCAACCCACGCGCGGTCATTTGCCGGTGCTGCGCTACGTGGAGCCTACGATGTTCAAGCGCTACGAGCAGGAGGCGCAGGCCATGGGATTCGTACACGCAGCCTGCGGGCCGCTGGTTCGCTCAAGCTACCATGCCGACCAGCAAGCCCACGGCGCGGGCGTGAGCTGAGCGCCTCCATGCCCCAGCAGTTTTTCGCACCCTGCCCCACGGGCTTGGAAGGCGTACTCGCTCAAGAACTCACTGCCATCGGCGCGCACAAGGTCTTGCCCGCGCGAGGCGGCGCCAGCTTCGAGGGTGAATGGGCGCTGTGTTACCGGGTCAATCTGTGGAGCCGCATCGCCAGCCGCGTGCTGTGGAAGCTGGCGAGCCATCCCTACCGGGAAGAGGAGGACGTGTACCGGCACGCACTCGCGGTGCCATGGAGTAAGTTGTTCGATGGAGGGCGCACCATTCGGGTCAACGTCTCGGCTATCGGCTCGCCGCTGCGCAGCCTGGATTTCATCACCTTGCGTATCAAGGATGCCGTGTGCGATCGCTTCCGCAAAGACACGGGCGAGCGTCCCAGCGTCTCCACCACCTATCCGGACATCCGCATTCACGCTTTCTTCGAGCAATCTTCCTTCTCGCTCTATCTCGACACTTCGGGCGAAGCGCTGTTCAAACGCGGCTACCGGCTGGGAAACACCGAGGCACCGCTCAGAGAAAATCTGGCGGCCGGAATGCTCGCCTTGGCTCAGTGGACCCCCGGTCAAGTGTTGTTGGATCCTATGTGCGGCACCGGCACCATTCTCATGGAAGCGGCGCTCATCGCGCGCGGCATGGCGCCCGGCGCCCAGCGCGATTTCGCCTTCGACAAGCTGCACAGCTACGACGCTGGTGTCTGGAAAACCATCCGTTCCAAGGCACAAGAGCCCCTACCGGCGGATCGTCCGGTGCGAATCTTCGGAAGCGATCGCGATCGCCGCCAAGTCGAGATCGCGCGCAAGACCTTCTACGCCATGGGATTGGAAAAGGCCGTGGAGATGGATCAATGCGATGTGCTGGAGCGAATGCCTCCGGCCGCGGCGGGCCTCATCGTGACCAATCCGCCCTACGGCGTTCGCCTGGAAAGCGCCGAGGCGCTCGCGAACTTTTATCCGAAGCTAGGGACCGCGCTCAAACACAATTTTCCGGGCTGGACCGCCTATGTCTTCACCGGAGATCTGGAATTGACCAAGCGCATGGGTCTAAAACCATCGCGCCGCATTCCCCTGTTCAACGGTTCGCTGGAATGCAGGCTCTACGAGATCAAGCTGGTGGCGGGGGCGATGAGGCATGAACGGGAAAGCGTGAGACGTCAAGGGTAAGCCTCACACCGCACGAGAATCAAACAATATCCAGATGATCCAAGCCATCCATCAAATCGCGCTCCTTGGATTCCTTGCCGCGTAGCTTGATGGCGAGCCGCAACTCGTTCATGGAGTCGGCGTTGCGCATGGCGTCTTCGTAACTGATGAGATCGGCTTCGTACAGATCGAATAACGCCTGATCGAATGTCTGCATTCCCAACTCGCGGGATTTGGCAACCAGCGCCTTGATCTCGTACACTTCGCCTTTGAAGATCATGTCGGAAATCAAAGGCGAGTTCAGCATGACTTCGAAGGCGGGCACGCGGCCTGGCCCATTGCGTTTAGGCAATAGGCGCTGGGAGATCATCGCCTTCAAGTTGAGCGACAGGTCCATCAACAACTGAGCCCGGCGCTCCTCCGGGAAGAAGTTGATGATGCGGTCCAGCGCCTGATTGGCGCTGTTGGCATGCAAGGTCGCCAAACACAGGTGACCGGTTTCGGCGAAGGTCACGGCGTGATTCATGGTGCTTTGATCACGGATCTCGCCGATCAGTATGACGTCCGGCGCTTGGCGCAAGGTGTTCTTGAGCGCGCTCTCCCAGGATTCCGAATCCACGCCCACTTCGCGCTGGGTGATAACGCAGTTCTTATGTTCGTGGACGAATTCAACGGGATCTTCGATGGTGATGATGTGGCCATGGCTGTTCTCGTTGCGATATCCCAGCATGGCGGCCAAGGTGGATGACTTACCCGAACCCGTGGCGCCGACCACCAGCACCAAGCCGCGCTTGGTCATGCAGACATCCTTTAGCACTTCGGGAATGTTGAGTTCGCTGAAACTGGGAATGCGTACGTTGATGATCCTCATAACCATTCCCACACGGCCTTGCTGGATAAACGCATTGACCCGGAAGCGGCCCAGGCCGGGCGGATTGACCGCGAAATTACACTCCTTGGTAGACTCGAACTCCTGGGCTTGCCGGTCGTTCATCATGGCACGCGCTACCTCGAGGGTGTGGGTCGGAGTCAGGGTCTGATTGGAGACCGGGGTCATACGGCCGTCGATCTTCATGGCAGGCGGAAATCCCGCCGTGATGAACAAATCAGAGGCCTTCTTGGCAATCATCACGCGCAACAACTCGTGCACGAACTTGATGGACTGATCTCGTTCCATGAACTACGTCTCCAGTTAACCGGGAAAGGCGTCTTTGTTCGCGGCTTTTGCGCGTGCTTCTGCGGGCGCTATTACATTTCGCTTCACAAGCTCTTGCAGGCATTGATCCAAGGTCTGCATGCCATATTGGTGGCCGGTTTGGATGGAGGAATACATCTGCGCCACCTTGGCTTCGCGAATGAGGTTGCGAATGGCGGGGGTGCCAATCATGACTTCGTGCGCCGCCACCCGTCCGGTTCCATCCTTGGTCTTGAGGAGCGATTGGGAAATCACCGCGCGCAAGCTCTCCGAGAGCATCGCGCGAACCATTTCCTTTTCCGCCGCGGGAAAGACGTCGATGATACGGTCGATGGTCTTGGCGGCGGAACTGGTGTGCAAAGTGCCGAACACCAGGTGACCGGTTTCGGCAGCGGTCAGCGCCAGCCGGATGGTTTCCAGATCACGCATCTCACCCACCAGAATGACGTCCGGGTCTTCCCGCAGGGCCGAGCGCAACGCGTTGGCAAAACTCAGCGTATGGGGTCCCACTTCGCGCTGGTTGATCAAGCACTTCTTACTCTCGTGCACGAATTCGATGGGGTCCTCGACGGTCAAGATATGGCCGTATTCTTCTTCGTTGACGTAATTGACCATGGCCGCTAGGGTCGTGGACTTACCCGAGCCGGTGGGCCCCGTGACCAGCACGATACCGCGAGGGGTGTTGGCGATTTCCTTGAACACCGGCGGTGCCTTCAGGTCCTCCAGCGAGAGAACCTTGGAAGGAATGGTGCGCATGACGGCGCCCGCGCCGCGGTTCTGCACGAAGGCGTTCACCCGAAAGCGCGCAAGATTCGGGATAGCGAAAGAGAAATCGCATTCCAGGTTTTCTTCGTAGTGCTTGCGCTGGGAGTCGTTCATGATGTCGTACACCATGGCGTGCACGTCTTTGTGCTCCATGGGCGGCAAGTTAATGCGGCGCACATCGCCATTAACCCGAATCATGGGCGGCAGCCCCGACGAGAGATGCAAGTCGGAGGCTTTATTTTTTACGGCAAAGGCAAGGAGTTCGGCGATATCCATAGCTATAATCGGTGAGAGTTGTTCACCCGCGCGGGTTTCGCTTCAGGCACTTCCGCATGTTTCCCCATATCGAATCATCGTGCGAGGCAATTGGCATGCCCAAAGGTTTCGAGTCGAACCGGACAGCGGATCTGGAATCCTCTATCGGCAGAAATCTCAAAGCAGTATATGCCCGCATCATTCGCGCGGCGCAGCACGCCGGCCGTGATCCAAAACATATCGCCCTCATCGCCGTCAGCAAGACCTTTCCCGTGCGCAACGTTCAGGCCGCCTACGCAGCCGGACAACGCGCCTTCGGAGAAAGCTATACGCAAGAAGCGATGGCTAAGATAACGGCATTGGAAGGAGAATCTTTGGGACAACCCATCGAATGGCACTATATCGGCCCGCTTCAGAGCAACAAGACCCGCGCCATCGCCGAGAATTTTCAGTGGGTGCATAGCGTTGACCGGATCAAGGTCGCGCAACGGCTATCGGAGCAACGTCCTGCCGCCTTGGCGCCGCAGAACCTGTGCATCCAGGTGAACATCAGCGGCGAGGAGTCGAAGTCGGGTGTGATGCCCGAAGAATTACTCCCCCTCGCCCGGCAAGTCGGCGCTCTACCCAAGCTCAGGCTCCGAGGCTTAATGTCGATACCTGAACCGAGCGCCGATGCCGCCTTGCAAAGAGCGCGGTTTAAGCGCTTGCGCCAACTTAAAGAAAACCTATTGGCTGAGGGAATCGAAATGGATACGCTCTCCATGGGGATGTCCGACGACCTGGAGGCAGCCATCGCCGAAGGAGCCACCTTGGTGCGAGTGGGGCGTGCGATCTTCGGCCAGCGGGGTTGAGGTCCCATTACCCAACACCTATACTGCGCTTCCTGTTGCGGAGCGCATCCGCAGCGGGTCAACTTTAATTTAATTCTAGGAGACCAGAATCATGAAGAAATTGCTTGTCGCAGTGTTTTGTAGCCTGCTCTCGCTGCCCGCTCAAGCGGACAGCGTTTTGAATGCGTATCAGACCATCACCATCAAAGCGCCCATCTCAAAGGTTTGGGATGCGGTTAAGGACTTTGATGGGCTGCACAAGTGGCACCCGGTATTCTCCAATGATGTCATCAAATCCGGCACTAACAATGTGGTGGGCGCCATTCGTACGCTTACCATCAAGGACGGTCCGAGCTTCGATGAGACGCTGCTGGAATGGAATGCCGCCAAACGCCGCTTCACCTACAACGTCGTTGACCCGAATCCCCTGCCCATCAAGAACTACCAATCCACAATGGAAGTAGTGCAGGTCGGAGCGGGCGTGACCGCCATCCTTTGGCGCAGCTCTTTCGAGAACAATTCCGGTGGAAAAATGAAGGACGAGGAGGTTATCAATTTCCTCAACGGCGCTTACAAGGCCGGCCTGGATCCCCTCAAAAGTTCTCTGGAATAATCACCCCGCCCGCCGGAGTCTATCCGATGGGCTTTGTTATGCCTTCCACATCGATCACCTTCATCGGCGGTGGCAACATGGCTTCCGCCTTGATCGGCGGTCTGCTGCAACGCGGCTATGAGGCGAGGCAGTTCCATGTCGTGGAGATTAGCGATAGCGCGCGGCAACAGTTGCGAGAGAAGTTCGCGGTAAATGGCTCCGCGGCCTTGCCCGCGGACTCCCTTACCACCGATGTGGTGATATTGGCGGTTAAGCCGCAGCAACTGCGCGACGCCGCCCGGTCCCTCGCGCCGCTCTTGCGGAGCCAACTCGTGCTCACCATCGTGGCGGGAGTGCGAAGCAGGGACCTCTCGCGGTGGTTGGGAGGCTATGGGCGCATCGCACGCGCCATGCCTAACACTCCGGCGTTGGTTCTAGCCGGCGCCTCGGCTCTGTACGCCACCTCCGCGGTCGACAGCACCCAACGATCACAAGCGGAGCACATTCTGGGCTGTGTCGGATCGGTGATCTGGTTGGAAGACGAAGCCCAACTCGACGCGGTCACGGCGGTGTCCGGTAGCGGTCCTGCCTACGTTTTTTACTTCATGGAAGCCTTGGAGGAAGCAGCACTTGATCTCGGCCTGAACGCGGGCCAAGCGAAGCGGCTCGTTCAAGACACCTTCGCCGGCGCGGCCAAACTCGCATCGGGCAGTGAAGAGCCCATGGCCCTGTTGCGCGCGCGCGTCACTTCCAAGGGCGGAACCACCGAGCGCGCGTTATCCGAGTTCGAAGCGGCCCATCTCAAGGAGCATATCGTTTCCGCCGTCAAAGCCGCGGCGGAGCGCTCCCGCGAGCTGGGCGATACTTTCGGTCAAACAGCTTAGAGATATCCTCGTGCTCACACAGTCCCTCGTTTTCCTCCTCGAAACCTTTGTGGGCTTATTTGTATTCGCGCTGCTCATGCGCTTCTACCTGCAATGGTTTCGTGCCGCGCCCCGCAATCCTGTCTCG
>JBKKAO010000299.1:0-3121 GCA_046714645.1 Burkholderiales bacterium
CGCACGCTTTCAGGACGACGCTGAGAAGCTCATCGAAACTATCGAGCGCTATCAAGTCTCCCCCATCGCCCCGATCCTCTCCGGAAACTCCAAGCTGAGGCGTGCAGGCGCCGTTTCCGCAGTGGTGTTTGGGCTGGGATTGCTTCTGGGCCTCTTGTGGGTTAATAAATCCGGCACCTCTCCCCCGGCCGCCAGCATGGATCTATCGGGCAAGTGGATTGCCCAAGTGCTCATCAAGGACGACAGGCACTACACCTTGGTGTTAGATCTGGAGATGACGGGCAATCGTATTCTGGGCCGCGTGGAATATCCGGCGGGCAGCGGCGGTGTCCGGGAGGGACGCATCGAACGCGACCGCGTGTCCTTCATCACCATCCATCGCCCTCAATTCAGCGACCAAGACGCCACCACCCGGTTCGAAGGACAGATCGTTGGCGAGGAACTCGACCTGGTCATGCAATATGACGACGTGGTGCGGCGAATCCGCGCCAGGCGCCAGAAACCGTCCTAGGGTCTCTTATCCACCACTCGCTTCGCTTTTCCGGCGGAGCGCTCCACCTGTCCGGGATGCAGTAATCGTACTTCGGTGCTCACCCCGATGTAGCTCTTGATGTGATGTTGCAGCAACTGGGCACTCTGGGCGTGCGCGAGGGCACCGGAGGCATAGAGCACCTGCTGCATCTCCACGATGATCGTCAAGGTGTCCAAATGGCCTTCGCGGGTGACCTCCAATTGATAGTGCGGAGCCAGCTCCAGTTGCTTGAGGATGAGTTCCTCGATTTGAGTGGGGAATACGTTCACGCCACGGATGATGAGCATATCGTCGGAGCGGCCGGCGATCTTGCCGATGCGCCGCATGGAACGCGCCGTGGGTGGCAACAACCGGGTGAGATCGCGCGTGCAGTAACGAATGACGGGTAGCGCTTCTTTAGTGAGCGAGGTGATCACCAGTTCGCCCTCTTGGCCTTCGGGCAGCACCGCGCCGGTCGCGGGATCGATGATCTCCGGGTAAAAATGATCTTCCCATATCACAGGACCATCTTTGGATTCGATGCACTCATTGGCCACACCGGGCCCCAGCACTTCGGACAGTCCAAAAATGTCCACGGCATCGATGCCCGCCCGCGTTTCGATCTCGGTGCGCATGGCCTCGGTCCACGGTTCCGCTCCAAAGATGCCGACCTTTAACGAGCTTTGCACGGGATCCAAGCCCTGCTTCACGAACTCCTCGATAATGTTGAGCATGTAAGAGGGGGTGACCATGATAATGTCGGGCTTGAAATCCTGGATGAGTTGCACCTGCCGCTCCGTCATACCGCCCGACACCGGAATCACCGTGCAACCTAAGCGTTCCGCGCCGTAATGCGCCCCCAAGCCACCGGTGAACAAGCCGTAGCCGTAGGCCACATGCACGATGTCGCCCGCCCGCCCGCCCGCGGCACGAATGGAACGGGCCATGAGATGAGCCCAGGTGTCGATGTCCTTCGCCGTGTATCCCACGACGGTGGGTTTGCCGGTGGTACCACTGGAGGCGTGCACCCGGACCACTTGCTCACGCGGCACGGCGAACAGGCCGAAGGGGTAGTTGTCGCGAAAATCTTTTTTTACGGTGAAGGGAAATTTGGCGATGTCCGCCAAGGAGCCCAGATCCTCCGGTTGCACGCCGGCCGCATCGAACACCCGGCGGTAGTGCGGCGAGTGGGCGTAGACATGGCGTAGGGTCCAGCGCAGGCGGCCGAGCTGCAAGGACGCTATCTCATCACGGCTAGCTCGTTCGATCGGCTCCAAATCGCCCGGACGCGGCTGTTTGACCGGCATGCTTAACCCTCTCCATCGGGTGGCAAGACCCCACCCTTGATGCGATAGGATCGCCCGCGAAACACCGCCACCTTTTCTCCGCGCTGATTGGTCACGCCGACATCGTAGACCCCGGTGCGTCCAGCCAGCGATTGTTCCTGAGCCTCCGCCACCAGATCATCGCCCTCCCGCCCCGGCGCGAGGAAGTCCACGCTCGCACCCGAGGCCACGGTGTTCAAGTTGTAACTGTTGCAGGCAAAGGCGAAGGCGCTATCGGCCAGGGTGAAGATGAAACCGCCATGACACACCTGATGACCGTTCAACATCTCCGGCCGCACCCTCATACTCATGCGCGCATAGCCCGCGCGCACCTCCAAGATGCGCATGCCCATACTCTGGGAGGCACGATCGCGCGAGAACATGGAGCGCGCCACCGCTTGCGCCAACTGATCCGGATCCATGCAGGTAATTCTAAGTATGTTGATCGTAGTCGATGGTCAGGCGCTCGCTCACCGCATAGCTCTGGCAGGCCAAGCGGAAACCGCGCGCGATCTCGTAATCTTCCAAGGCAAAACTCGTGTCCATATCCACCTCGCCTTCCACCACTTTGCAACGGCAGGTGGAACACACACCGCCTTGGCAAGACCAGGGTAACTCGATGCCCTGCGCCAGGCCGGCGTGCAGAACGCTCTGCGAGCCGCGCTCCATGGTGAACTCGCGCGAGCGGCCATCCTGAATCACGGTCACGACGCATTGTCCGCGGTCCGTGCGCTCGGCACTAGGCGCACGCCGCACCGCGGAGGTACCTTCCACCAGAAAGAGTTCTCGGTGAATATGCGCGGCCTCGACCCCGGCCTCGATGAGCGCGGTACCGGCATCCTCCATCATGGATTGCGGCCCGCATAGGTACACCGCGTTCAACGCGCGCAGGTCGATCCAGCGGGCAAGAAGCGCACGGCACTTGGGCAAATCGATGCGGCCGTTGAAAACGTCCACATCCTGATGTTCGCGAGACAGGATATAGACTAGAGGCAATCTCGTCAGATAGCTATTCTTAAGATCCTCCAGGGCTTCGCGAAACATCACGCAGTGCGCTGCCCGGTTGCCGTAGACCAAGGTGAAGCGGCTCGCCGCTTCTTCCTTCAACGTGGTCTTGATGATGGACAAAATGGGCGTGATGCCGCTGCCCGCGGCCATAGCAAGGTAATTTCCAGCCGGTGCGCCGCGCACGCGCACGAAGCGCCCCGCGGGCGGCATGACGTCCAAGCGATCACCCGCTTGCAAATGATTGTTCGCCCAACTGGAGAACTTGCCCTGCTCCACT
>JBKKAO010000300.1:0-5680 GCA_046714645.1 Burkholderiales bacterium
ATGCGGAGGAGATGGGCCATGAAGGCGTAGCGCGCTTCGGCCGCCACCGGAAATCAACCGCCACGGTGCCCTCCAGAAAGGCCTGCAGCTCGGCCAGCGTATGCAACTGTTCGTCGTTCATATCGAGCACCATGCCTCGAATTATGATCGATCCCAGCCGCCCGTTCAGACTCAAACCCCATTGGACAAGGCTGCCCCTGGCCGGACGGTGTGGTATGGTTCATCTTGCTAACGCTCTTAGCCCCTACTCCTTTCGTCACCGACCAGACCCCGGCCAACCACATGTTGAACTGCTACATCCTCACCGGTCTTGACAAAGTAGTGAGACGAACCAATCGAGATTCCCAATGACCCCTCGCGTCGCCCTAGTTACAGGCTCCTCCCGTGGCATTGGCCGCGCCATCGCTCTTCGCCTCGCTCGTGATGGCGCTTCAGTCGCAGTCAACTACTGTGAGCGCCGCGACCAGGCCGAAGAAGTCGTCCAGGAAATAAAGCGCTCGGGCGGCCGCGCCGTCGCCGTTGCAGCCGACCTGGCCAACGCCGAAGATTGCGCCCGGCTGGTGGAAACCGCGCGCCAAGCCCTCGGCACCATCGACATCCTGATCAACAACGCCGGCGTCTTTCGCAAAGGCGATCTCGCCGACTTCGATTTCTCTCAAATGGAGGGCATGCGTAACGTCAATGTCGACGGCCTCGTCCGCGTCACCCGCGCAGTCGCCGATGATATGAAAGCCCGGGGCTGGGGCCGCATCGTCAATGTCGCTTCCATCGCCGGCATGGGTACGAGCACGGGCGGCACGACCTTCTATGCAGCCACCAAGGCCGCCGTAATAACGCTTAGCCGCCGCTTTGCTCTAGATCTCGGCCCGCACGGCGTCACCGTAAACGCGATTGCTCCCGGTTTTATTGCGACCGACATGACCGCGCAGAGCGGCGCCGACTTCGACGTCATTGCCGCCAAGGCGATGATGCGACGAGTCGGCACCCCCGAAGACATCGCCGCCGCCGCTTCCTTCCTGGTTTCGGAACAAGCGGGTTTCATCACCGCGCAAGTTCTCACCGTCGATGGCGGCCGGACTGACTTCATCTCCCACCCATGAAAGCGGCCGCGGTGGCGGTGCCGCGCGGAGATTCGGGATGCGGGCCAACACAGAAGCGAAGTTCACTCGGATCGTGTTCGTTGATACCGTTCGATACGTAGCCGTTCAAGGCTGCGATTATTGCGAGTGAGCCGGATAAGCCTTGATCCTTTGTTCCAAAGATTTTTTGCCTGCGTTCTCATGGGTCTTTTCGGAACAGTTCAGGCAGGGGAGTATTCGGAGGTTTTACCGGGGTACGAGATCCGGTTTCCAAAGGATCATGGCGCGCACCCGGCCTTTCGCACCGAATGGTGGTACATCACAGGATGGCTGCGCACCGATGGCGGCGAGGAACTGGGGGTGCAGATCACCTTCTTTCGCCACCGGCCTCGAATCCAAGAAGACAATCCGAGCCGGTTCGCTCCCAAGCAACTCATCTTTGCTCACGCCGCGATCGCCGGTGCAAAGCATGGCAAGCTCCTCCACGATCAACGAGCGGCGCGCGAGGGCTTTGGTCTCGCTTTCGCGAAAGAAGGCGATTCCCATGTTGCGGTGGGCGGATGGTCGTTGAAGCGTAGCGAGGCGACCTATCTAGCGAACATCGAATCGCGTAGTTTCCGGCTGAATCTTGCCTTCGAGCAAGTACAAGCGCTGCTGTTACAAGGAGACCAGGGATTCAGCCAGAAAGGGCCGAGGCCCGGCCAGGCCAGCTACTACTACAGCTTTCCGCATCTGCGCATCAGCGGCACGGTCTGGCTGGAAGGACGCACCTTTCACGTGAAAGGTAGCGCGTGGCTGGATCACGAATGGTCCAGCGAGATTCTGGCGCAGGAAGCCGTTGGTTGGGATTGGCTGGGATTGAATCTTCACGACGGAGGTGCCCTCACGGTTTTCCGGTTGCGCGATCAAGTAGGCAACACCTTCTGGGCGGGGGGTACGCATCGCGATGCGGCGGGACGCACCACGCCCCTCAATAGAGGGTCTATCGCATTCACTGCGACGCGCCGCTGGCGTTCGCCGCGTACCGGGGCGGTGTATCCTGTTGCCATGCGCGTACAAGCGCTCGGCATCGAGATCGATCTCGATCCGCTAATGGACGATCAGGAACTCGATGCCCGTGCCAGCACGGGGACGGTGTACTGGGAAGGCGCCGTACGTGCGAGCCGTGCCGGCCAGGAAATCGGGCGCGGTTACTTGGAATTGACGGGGTACCACCGGCGTGTTCGGCTGTAGCCGGGACTGACTTGCCGTGGTTATCGCTTCCAAGTCCGATGCGCAGGCGTCCGGACAGCAACAGCTTCTTCCTTATGCCGGAAATTGATGCGGCCCTTGGTGAGGTCGTAGGGCGACATCTCCAGGGTTACCTTGTCGCCAGCCAAGATACGAATGCGGTGCTTTCGGATCTTCCCCGAGGCGTAGGCGATGATGGCCACCCCGTTGCTCAGCGTTACGCGAAATTGCGTGTTCGGTAGCACCTCGCTGACGAGTCCTTCCATCTCGACCAATTCTTCTTTTGCCACGATTCAAACCCTTAATTTGGAATGCAGGCGCCCCGCACGCCGAGACTGCGGGCGTGCGTAGCGCGTGAAAAGATACTTCGTGAGAGGCCGAGAATTTCCCGGCTTCGGCGAATCAGGCCTTTTTCAGGTTGATCGCCGCCAGCTTGCCGTTATCGCCTTTTTCCACGTCGAAGGACAGTTTGTCGTTCTCGTTGAGACTGCCGAGCCCGGAACGCTCCACGGCGGAGATGTGTACGAACACATCCTTTGAACCATCATCTTGTTGAATGAAGCCGAATCCCTTGGCGGTGTTGAAAAACTTGACTGTGCCTGTTGGCATATTGCCCTCCAAATCGTGCATTGACTCGCGCAGGATTGCGCTAAGCATCTAGCTAGACGATGGGAGTAGACCGGAGTGGCACCGAGAAGGTGATCCGCCAGGGCGGTCCCAAAGCGAGATCGATGAGCCTACATTGTGGCATTGATTCGGATTGCAAGGGTTCGAGCGAGATTTTCTCTTGTGCGAACCCGCATCCGGATCGGTGAGTGAGAGATCGACACGGTTTTCGTGCTCGCAGTACGTAGTCAGCGGGAGGCTGGTTACGCCAGAAATTGATGCCGTAGGAAGCGTCCGCCGGCTAATAGTCGCAGTCCGGCCACCGACACGAACTCTAGCCATCCTTCGTCAGGGCGTCCCCAGGCATGGTTGTTGTCTCGACCGCGCTTGCGGTCCCGGTTAACCTGACAGCGTTAGGCTTAAGCTATACGCAAGACTTCAATACCCTAGCGTCTACAGGCGAGTCCAATGTATTGCCCGTAGGCTGGGAACTCAACGAGGCCGGAACCAGCGTTAATGTCGATGGAAACTATACCGCTGGCGCCGGCAGCAGTAACGCTGGCGACACTTATAGCTTTGGTGTGGGCTCCAATACCGAACGGGCCTTTGGCGGATTGCAAAGCGGCACCCTGATCCCCACTATTGGCGCTGCGTTCAACAACAATACCGGTGCCACGATTACCTCGCTGGAGATCGCCTATACCGGCGAGCAATGGCGTCTCGGGACCCTTTCCCGCAGTGACAGAATAGACTTTCAATACAGCATTGATGCGACGAGTCTAACGACCGGAACGAATACGGACGCCGACGCCCTTGATTTTTCCTCCCCCACTACAACTACTGGAGTGGGGCTGTTAGATGGCAACGCCGCGGCCAATCGCACGGCCTTGTCGTCCGCAATCTCCGGATTGAGCATTGCGAACGGCGCGACGTTCTGGATTCGCTGGACGGATTTCAATGCGACGGGTGCAGACGATGGCCTCGCCGTGGATGACTTTTCCCTCACGCCGAGGGGGACAACGATTTCACCGATCCCCGAACCCGGCACGCTGGTGCTCCTCGGTCTCGGTCTCGCCGGTCTCACAGCAGCGCGTGGCCGCAAGCACTAGACAGCAGCTTCACGACAAGCCCCGCTTCGGTGGGGCTTTTTCGTTTCCCGGCGGGCTCGCTAGCCGGCTGGCCCCACATCGTTCCTGTCGCGCCCGCAGCTACATGGTGGCCCTCTCTCACTGCCTACTCCGCTTATCACCCGCTTCCCGGGCGCGCACCGCGAAGTCGGGGTGATCGCAAAACACGCCATCCAAGCCGGTGGCGAGAAAGGCTGTGATCTCATCTTCTAATGGGCCTAGATTCGACTCTTGATTGGGATCGCGTAGATTCTCCGGCAAGAAGTGGTTCTCGGCCCGGAAGGTCCAGGCGTGTACTTTAAGCCCCGCGGCATGGGCATCGGAAACCAAGGTGCTTGCCCCACCGAGTCGCTGGTTGGCCGCGCGGGGAATGATCAGATTCTTGTTGGCACCGATCGCGCCGGCGTAGGTGGCGATCCTTTGAAGACCCTCGGGTGCGAGCATCCGTGAGTAGCTCATGTCCTCGCCTCGCAGCACGCAATCCCAGGGTTGGCCCGTGTCGTTGACGAGCTGCACGAGGGGAAGTTCGGTCATCTTGCGCAGTGCTTTTAAGTTTTCAACTTCGAAGGACTGAATGAACACTCTTCCCTCGCGGCCCGCGTAACCGAAGCGGTGCAACGTTTCGGCCAACTTCCACTCCATCGGTAAACCGATGCTCTGAAAATAAGAGGGATGCTTGATTTCCGGATATACCCCGACCGGGCCGTGCAGGCTTCCTCGAACTTTCAAGTCGTGGACGAGGGAGAGAATTTCCTCCAACGCCGGGATCTCGAACATGCGATCGAAGCGCGTGTTACCAGGCCGTAGTTGCGGGATGCGCTCTATGGCGCGAAGCTGCTTGAGTTCGGCTAGGGTGAAATCCTCGGTGAACCATCCCGTGAGAGTTTCTCCATCGATCACCTTCGAGGTCTTGCGGCTGGCGAATCGCGGATGCCGCGCTACATCCGTAGTACCTGAGATTTCGTTCTCATGACGCGCCACCAGAATCCCGTCCTTGCTCATGACTAGATCGGGTTCGATAAAATCCGCGCCTTGTTCGATGGCGATGAAGTAGGCGGCCAGCGTGTGCTCGGGCAGGTAGCCGCTTGCACCGCGATGGGCGATGACGATGGGGAGTGGCATGTCGTTGGCCTCGAAGAAAGTTAGTTGTGCGCTAGGTGTTCAGCACGGCCTAACGCAAGCCAAACAAAAAAATCCGGATCAACAAGGGCTAAGTCTTCATCAATGAAAACACTTGGTCCGGACGAGGCACAGGTGCCACCGCGCCGTAACCCGTGGTCGTCAGGGCCGCGGCCGCATTCGCGTAACGCAATGCTTCCCAAAAGCTATCGCCACTCACGAGACGAGCGAGCAGCGATCCGGCGAAGCAATCTCCGGCGCCCGTAGCGTCCACGCATTGGACCGCGTGGCCCGCGATCCGGCGACTCTGCGTCCCATCGCTCGCCAACACCCCTTGGGGCCCGAGTTTCAGCGCCACATGTCTCGCACCCAAAGCATGGCACCAGTCTACGATGGCCTCCGGGTCCTCTACTCCGGACAGCGCCCGCGCGTCTTCCAGACTGGGGAGGAAGTAATCGGAAAGTGGGATGGTGGCACAGATGATGGACTTCGCTCTTTGTAACGGCCACAGCCGTAGGC
>JBKKAO010000301.1:0-7061 GCA_046714645.1 Burkholderiales bacterium
CCTCCAGGGCCGTGGAGAGCAACTGGGTCATGTAGTCCCGCAGGCGTTTTAATTCGCCCTTGAGCCGCATTTTCATCTCCTCGAAGGTCAGGCCGGCATAGTGTTGTGTCAAGAAATTGCTGGCCTCGACCAGTTCCGGGGCGCCATAGGCGCGCTCGGTGACCACCACCCGATTCTGCACATCGCCCTCCGAGGTCACCATGATGAGCAATATGCGTTTTTCCGCCAGACGCAGGAACTCGATGTGGCGCACGCGCGTGCTCTTGCGCTTGGGCGTCACGACCACGCCAGCGAAGTGCGTGAGCGCGGACAGCAGTTGGGAGGCAGACTGAACCAGCCTTTGCGTGCTGTCGGGTTGGAGTTGATGCTCGAGTTGGTTGAGCTCCACGCGGTCCAGAGGCCGGATGGTGAGCAGGCAATCGACGAAGAACCGGTAACCGCGGGGCGTGGGAATCCGGCCCGAGGAGGTGTGGGGACTCGCCACGAAGCCCATCTCCTCCAGGTCGGCCATGGTGTTGCGGATGCTAGCCGCGCTCAAGTCCAAGCCGGAAAACTTGGACAAGGTCCGGGAACCCACGGGTTCGCCCTCGGCGATATAACGCTCGACGAGGGTTTTCAGCAGCGCTTGCGCGCGTTCGCTCAGTAGGGCTTTGTCATTCATAATGCAAGAAATTCTCGCAAGGCAAGTTGTTGCTTAGCGTTAGACCACTGCGCATACATGTCCAGTTCATTTCAAACCATCGCCCTCATCGGGAAATATAAGAGCCCTGAGATCGCCGGGCCTTTGCTAGAACTCGCTCAGTTCCTGCGCCCTCGCGGTGTTCGAATCGTGGTGGATTCCCTCACGGCGGCCCATATCGGCCACGACGGCATCGAGGTCATCCCCCTTGAGGAGATCGGCAAGGTGGCGGCCTTGGCTATCGTTATCGGAGGAGACGGTACCATGCTTAACATCGCTCGTGCGCTGGCTCCCCATGATGTGGCCTTGGTGGGCGTCAATCAGGGGCGTTTGGGGTTCCTCACGGACATCTCCATGGACACCATGTCCGAGACCATTACGGAGATCTTAGAGGGTCATTTCGTGGTGGAGCCCAGAATGCTCTTGGACACCGAGGTGTTTCGGGGCGAGCGATCCTTGAGCCGGGTACTCGCCTTCAATGACGCGAGCGTCAGCAAAGGCGCCGAGGGCGGACTGATCGAGCTCGAAGTCAGGATCGACGGCCAGTTTGTCTACACCGTTCGCGCCGACGGCCTGATCGTCGCCACCCCCACCGGGTCGACCGCCTACGCGTTGTCGGCCGGCGGGCCCATTCTCCATCCCGCGCTGAGCGTGTTTGCCTTGGTTCCGGTAAGTCCTCACGCGCTCAGCAACCGGCCCATCGTCATTTCCGGCGATAGCGTGATCGAAATCCTCATGCATCGCTGCTCGGACGCCCGCGTTCACTTCGACAGCCACTCCCACCTCGTGCTGGAGCCGGGCGATCGCATCGTGGTGCGCCGCTACGAGCGCCCCATCCGGCTCCTCCATCCGCGCGGACACAGCTACTACCATATGCTGCGCCAGAAGCTACGTTGGAGCGAAGTGCTCTGAGACTGGTCTGAGCGGCATGCTGCGCGCCCTGCACATTCGCGATTTCGTCATCGTCGATCACCTTGAGCTGGAGTTCGCCGAAGGCTTTACCGTGCTCACCGGGGAAACGGGCGCGGGCAAGTCTTTGCTGATTGACGCCTTGTCCCTCGTGTTAGGTGAGCGCAGCGACACCGCCTGGGTGCGGGAAGGAGCGGAAAAGGCGGAGATCAGCGCCGAGTTCGACCTCTCCTTGCGGCCTGACCTTCGAGAGGCGCTCAAGGCGCAGGATCTGGGCGACGCCGGCCAGCTCATCCTGCGGCGGGTGCTGGAGCGCGGAGGGCGCAGCCGCGCCTACGTGAACGGTAGCCCCGGCACCTCGCAACAGCTCAAGGAAATCGGTGAATCGCTGGTGGACATTCACGGCCAGCATCTGCATCAGTCCTTGCTACGACCCCAGGCTCAGCGCGCGTTGGTGGACGGTTTCGCGGGAGCCGACAAGTTAGCGGCCGAAGTGGCGCAGGCCTACCGTACTTGGCAAGCCCTGCGTAGCGCGCTCGAGGACTATGAGAAGAACGCCGCCCACCTTAAGCGTGAACGCGAGGAAGTCCAAGATCAGGTGATCGAGCTCAACGGCCTTAAGGTGAGCGCCACGGAGTGGGAGGAACTCGAGGCCGAGCACCGCCGGCTGGCCAATTCCGCGAGCCTTATTGGAGCCGCCGAGGAGAGCTTAGCCATTCTCTCGGAGGGCGAGGCCACCGTGTTGGGCACGCTGAATAGTGTGATTAGTAAGCTGGAAGGCGGCACGGAAATCGATCCTGCGCTAAAGCCCTCCTTGGAATTGGTGGAGTCTGGGCAGATTCAGATTCAAGAGGCCGTCCATGCGCTGCGGCACTATCGCGACCGTCTCGACACCGATCCGCAACGGCTGTCCGAAGCGGAGAACCGCATGCAAGCTCTGCATACCACCGCGCGAAAGTTTCGCGTGCGGCCAGCGCAGCTCGCCAGCACGCTCAATGATCTCGAAGAAAGACTGCGCACTCTGACGCAAGCCGAGGATTCTCAGGCGCTAGCCAAGAAAGAAACACAAGCCAAGGAGGGCTTTATCTCCTTGGCTAAGGAGTTGAGCGAGAAGCGTCAAGCCGCCGCCCAACAACTCTCGATACGGGTGACCCAGCACCTTCAACAACTGGCCATGGCCGGCAGTGCTGTCGTGGTGCGGTTGGAGGCTTTGGAGGAGCCCGCCAGCCATGGCTTAGAGCGCATCGAGTTTCTGGTGGCGACGCACAGTGGCGGGACGCCGCGAAGTTTGGGCAAGGTGGCTTCGGGCGGCGAGCTATCCCGGATCAGCTTGGCTATTCAAACCGTCACCAGCGAGGTGGCCGATGTGCCAACCCTCATTTTTGACGAGGTCGATGCGGGGATAGGAGGCGGCGTGGCGGAAATCCTTGGGCGCATGATGCGCGATCTAGGGCAAAAACGGCAGGTGATGTGTGTGACCCATCTTCCGCAGGTGGCGGCGGCCGCGACCACGCAGTGGCGGGTGATCAAGCAAGACGCCGGCGGCCGAATCCATAGCGTGGTTCAGACCCTAGGCCGGGGCGAGCGGGTGGACGAGATCGCAAGAATGCTGGGCGGGGTCAGGATCACCGAAACCACCCGCAAACACGCCGCCGAGATGATCGGATTGATGGAATCCTAGAGTGCTTACTACCTCTTGCGGTGCGAGCACTCGGTCTTGATACAGGTCGCGAAAATCTGCAAGGAGTGCTCCTGGATGGCGAATCCGCGATCCTTGGCGACCTTGAGCTGGCGCTTCTCGATCTCCGCGTCGAAAAACTCCTCCACGTGGCCGCATTGCACGCAAACCAAATGATCGTGATGCCCGCCTTCGTTCAGCTCGAAGACTGCCTTGCCCGGCTCGAAATGATGCCGGATGAGAATGCCAGCGTGCTCGAACTGGGTGAGCACGCGGTAAATCGTGGCCAGTCCGATATCCATATCTTCCTTCAGCAACAGCTTGTAGACGTCCTCGGCCGTCATGTGACGCGTAGAGGAGCTCTCGAACAAACCGAGAATCCTGAGCCGGGGAAGGGTGGCCTTGAGTCCGCTGGTCTTGAGGTCGTGGGGCAACTTATTCATGGAAGCCGAGTCCCGCGTGAAGGTGATTGGGTATCATAATGTTTTCCTTCCTTAAAGAAAAATGCGCGTGGGGCGGGTTAGTGGTTTCCCGCTCCGCCTTTCCTAGCGTTGTTCAGCTCTCTTGCTAATTCAATTCAATTCAATTCAATAATCTATGCTTCCAGTAACTCGTTGGTTGGTGTTCGCGCTTCTAAGTCTCTCCCTTAGCGCCTGCTTTCTGGTGCCGCACAAGGTCGACGTCCAGCAAGGTAACTACGTGGATCAGGCCATGTTGGTGAAGCTCAAGCTCGGTATGACCAAATCCCAGGTGCGCTACGTTCTTGGGACCCCTCTGGTGACCGACCCTTTTCACCCGGAGCGCTGGGATTACGCCTACATGGACCGCCCAAACGGCAAGTTGAAGGCCTCGCGCCGCGTGACGGTGATTTTCGAAGCCGAGCGCTTAAGCCGCTTGGATGGCGATGTCCCGCCCTTATCCCATGACGCGACCGAAGAGTCGGCGGCGCCGGCTACCGGGTCGCGCCAAGGCGGATGAAAAGCATGATGAACGTGGTGATCGCGGGGGCTTCAGGGCGCATGGGGCGCGCTTTGATCGAGGGCGTACAGCAAAGTCCTGAGTTGTCCCTGCATGGGGCCTTGGATCGTAGTGATAGCCCGGTCATCGGCCGCGATGCAGGCGAAGCGCTGGGCCAGCGATGCGGGGTGAGCGTCTCGGCGGATATCGATGCCACGGTCAAGGGTGCCGGCGCTTTGATCGATTTCACCCGTCCCGATGGCACCTTGGCCCACCTCGATGCGTGTATTCGCCATGGCGTGAGCATAGTCATCGGTACCACGGGCTTCAATACCGAGCAAAAACAACGCTTGGTCGAAGGGTCGCGAAGCATTCCCATCGTATTCGCACCCAATATGAGCGTTGGGGTCAATGTGCTGCTGCGGCTCTTAGAAGTGGCGGCCCAAGCCTTGGGGGACGATTACGACGTCGAAGTCATCGAAGCCCACCATCGCCATAAGGTGGATGCGCCCTCCGGAACCGCGCTACGAATGGGAGAGGTGCTGGCGAAGGCACTGCATCGCAATCTTGCCGAGGTGGCGGTCTATGGCCGCGAGGGCGTTACCGGTGAGCGCAACGTCAAAACCATCGGCTTCGCGACCATTCGCGGGGGAGATATCGTGGGTGATCACACCGCGTTGTTCGCGGGCACCGGCGAGCGCATCGAAATCACGCACAAAGCCTCGTCCCGCACAACTTTTGCTCAAGGCGCGCTGCGGGCGGCGGCCTGGCTGTCGAAGCGCTCCCCAGGCCTCTACGATATGCAGGACGTCCTATCGCTCAAGGGCTGACAAAAGCCCATGCTAGATTTTCCGTGCGCCGGATCACAACACAATCTCAAGTACAAGCAGAAAAACACCGGGGTCCGCCGATAGCAATGGCGGTGGTTTGCAGGCCGGCTATCGTTTTTAGCGCCAAGGCATAAGCAAGGCGAGACATAGGTTGTGCCTTGCCCATCCCGTGCTGAGCAATGCAAGGACTACAATCCAGAAACTAACTTAAAGCAACATGCCCGAGTTATCTCAATGGGACTCACCTACGCCCAACTCAAACTCACCAACCTGTTCACGAAGCAGACTGTCGAGTTTCGTGCACTGGTGGATACCGGAGCCACCTTCATGTGTGTCACCGAGGAAATTGCACATCAACTTGGATTCGATACCACGGAAGTGAGCACGCAATTCGTCCGCACCGCCGATGGAAGGCAACTCAAAGTGCCGAAGATTGCCCCGGTAGAAATTGCCTTCGAGAACCGCACTTATGTGACCGAGGCGTTGGTTTTGGGCGACGAACCACTGATGGGTGTGCTGCCGCTCGAGGCTATGGACCTGATTGTCGATCTGACGAAGCAACGGATCGTGGTGAATCCCGCGCATCCCAACTATCCGGTCGCTTCCGCCAAATAAGTAGGCCGGATCAAGGCTCGCGTATCTCCTCGATCAACTTACGCACCCGCTCCGGCTCGCCAATCATGCCGAGCCGATCTACCGTCAGCATGAAACCGCGGTAGATTTTGCTCCTGGGCCTGTCGGGCTGTCGGCTGAGCGGATAAGGCACCTCAGGGATGATCGGATCGGGCGAGCCCTGGACCGTTTGTTCGACGCCGACCGGGTTGCAATGCTCACCGAGGTCATCTTGGTCGCGGCACATCCCCAAATTCGAAATTCACATCCCTGCCGAAGTATGCGTAAAGAAGCTTCTTCGGTTTTAGCTGGCTAACAAGATGGCCCTCGGGTAAGTTCAATTTCATCGAAACCAAGTCCGCCGTCTGGACCTTTGCCGTCCAGGCGATGGATTGAATCACCAATTCGGGGGAGGGCGTTCCAGCCGCCACGTTATGCCGTATCGAAGGGTAATGCAGCACTCCTCCGAGGGTCACGGGACCGTCGCCCTTGGGACTGATACCGGAAACGATGATCTCCTCGCCCTCGCTGAGGCCCGCCCCTTGAAGCTCGGCGCCTCGTTCGGCGAAGGCAGTGGTCCCCACTTGCATCGGCAGGCCCAATATGCCGGCTAGGGATGCCACCACCAGGTCGGGGCTATACAAACCCCAGAGCACATGGCGGCCTTTGCCCCCGGAGGGATCGTCGCGCCCTTCGACCTCGGCGAAAACATAGGTGGCCTGAAAGGGGGCCAACCCGGAGCTCCACGCCGTCTCATCTCCTATGTTGTAGTGCGATACCCCAACGGTATTGGTCGAGGCGGCCTGCACGCCCGGCGGGAGGAGGGATTGGATGGCTGCGCGATCGGCTTCGAACAGGCTCACCATGTACTCGCCCACGTTGGTTTCGAGATAGGGCGGCTGCGGATAGGGCGGCCTGAATCGTAGAGGGGCCGCGGAGGGTTGGGCGGCGGGCGGTGTCCAGATGCCCACCGCCAACAGCGCATAGAGATGCCTCACCGCGCTCACCCAGGTTCTACAGTTCGCTCCGACCAACACTACATTGCCTTGCATGAATACTTCCTTTCGGTTGATTGCCAATGGATGATTCGCGCCCTGCCCGTCCGGTCGTAGGGCGCAGGGGCGAAATATGCCCGAATTCTAAAGGCCCTTCCACGTGCTAATTCACCGCTTTCGTGTGAAATAGTTCACAGCATTCGGGTGATCTGGTTCTCAATCGCCTTCGGTGGCGCTGACTCATCTACGCCTTCGATCTTCGCTTAATTCCCTACGTGATACTTCGTCACGAGTTCCACTTCATTCTTAGACCCCAAGAAAACGGCCACCCGTTCGTGCAAGGTCTCGGGCTGGATGTCTAGGATGCGCTGCTGGCCGTTGGTGGCCGCACCCCCGGCCTG
>JBKKAO010000302.1:0-3684 GCA_046714645.1 Burkholderiales bacterium
GCCGCCTCATGGAGGCCCTGGACATCGAAGTCCTGCGATTGGTGCGCGTCGCCATCGGTTCGCTAAAGCTTGGGGAATTAAGCAAAGGACAGTGGCGCCATTTATCACCGGAGGAAGTCGGCAAGGCTGTGACCTCCTAGATCTCTGAACCTTCATCATTCCGAAGATGATGGCCATCCGAGAGTGACCCATAGTAGGGCCAGGATGAAGTTGGCCGAGGCCGAGAAGGATGACGATTGCGTGTGCCATGTCCCCGCTCGTTTCCACCGCTGGTGGGAAGAGGCACGAACTTCCGCTTCGACGTTACGCGCGACTGCGCGGTGTGGCGCTTATTTCTTGCTCGGATCGTCAGCCGGATTCACGTATGCCGTGCCCGTCGGTCCGGTGCCGGTCACGTAAATTGTCACGGGTTCGTCTTTGGTCATGGCGAAGTGGTTGGCGTTGGGGGGTTCGGTGTAGAAGCTTCCTGGCGGCAAGCGCTTCAGCTTGGTCTCGTCGAAGCTGTCGCCGTGCGCGAAGTACCAGGTCCCGGAGATGACGATCCCCACGCGGTCGTCGGGATGGGAATGAGGTTGAATCCTGGCGTTAGGACCCAGCGTGAGGAAGAGCGTATACAAGCCGGCCTGCTTGGGATTGCCCGACAACAGACCCATGTGCAATCCCGTTACCCCCGACGTACCGGCCTGGGTCGTCGCCGATTGCGAGGTTTTGATCTCCTCAGGCGCGAGCCTGATCAGCCGCTTGTCTTCTTGAGCCAGGACGGTGGCGGCGCAGATACAGCTCACTGCGAGTACGAGTGTGATCTTGAGTGCGTTCACGACTTCTCCTTATCAGTCAAGTTTTCGGGAAACCTCACCGAGACCGCTGCATTATCTTTAAAAACGGCCATTAGCATGGAGGAATTCGCCAGAACCGTACCCATCTAGCCACGGCATTTTCCCCCCAATGCCTTTCCTTCGCGGTCTTGGCATCTTTCGCGGTGAAATGCTTTTTCCAAGTCTATGCAGCACATTCCGCCTCGCCACCAATTCTAGGAATCCAGCCAGCGCCGCATGAAGGGAGCACGCCGAACGGAAAGATCCAGAAGGTAGAAGACCAATCCCGCCAGCGCGAACCAACGCCACAGCGGCTTCTCGATCTGCCCCGCTTCGCCGTAGTCGGCGAAGATCTCCTGAAGCGTGGGCGCGTATTTGCCTCCGGTTTCCTGTGCGATAGCGCGCAGGAGTTCCGTGTTGGGCGGTAGAGAACGCAGTTCGTCGGAGAACGGGTAGTAGAGACTTCTTGCGCCGATGGCGCCTGCCCATTGCGCGGTGATACCCCCACCGGGCATAAGTTCGAAGCGGAAAGGCGCGGTGGTGGAGGTGGCAACCGGCATCTTCGCTTGGTAGAACCCAGGCGCGATTTGGCGCAAGCCGGCCACGCTGCTTCCACCGCCGGGACTGTGCACGCGCACCCGTGGCGCGAGCTGATTGCGCAAACTGCCATCGGGACTTGCCGCGTGCACTTCCACGATAGCTTCATCGCCTTCTCGCCGCACAGCGAAGTTGAGTTCTTCGTTCAATTCGCGGCGCATGGTTTCGCGCACGAGCTGGCCCCAGAACTTGCCATAGCCCTTCCAGTTGATCCATTCCGCGGCCCAGCGGTTCTTCACGTCCGAGGTAAAGGCAACCGACTTGCCCAAACCGTGATGCCAGCGCGCCAGAATGGGCGCTCCGGACTCCGATGTGAGCAACACTTCCGATAGGGGTTTGGCTTGGGTGCTGGCGAAACCCTTCAACAGGGGCGCATCCTTGAAGTCGATGCCGCGCAGGGCTTCAACGCGCCGCTTGACCAGCACGCGAAACGGTTCCTCCACCAGATTAGCGCGCACGGCATTTTGCGTGTCCTCGACAAAGATCTGCGGCACCATTTGCGCAGTGAGCGCGTGATACGCGCGCCCCTTGCCCCACTTGGCGATATTGCCCATCAATTCCTTGTCCGCACCCTGGCCTAAAGCCACGGTGGAGACCGTGATCTGTTCTTTCGTCATGCGATTGAGCAGGCGTTCAAAGTCCGCCGGCGCGGTGTCGCCGTCGGAGATCAGAATCGCGTGCTTGGATTTAGCGCCGGACTTTGCCAGTACGCGATAGGTAATCTGAAGCGCGGGATAGATGTTGGTCTGGCCGCTGGCTTGAATGCGGCCGATGAGATCCTCCGCCTTCTTGCGGCTGCGCACGTATTGCAACGGCACGGTTTCGTAGGGCTGGGAATCGAAGGTGATCACGGTGAAGCGATGCTGTTCTTCGAGCAGCTCCAAGGCCGCGATGGTGGCGGCCTTGGCCAATTCGATGTTACGGCCCTTCATACTATAGGAGCGGTCCAGCACCACGGCCAAGGCCAGGTCCTTGCGTTTTTCCTGCGCCTTGAAATCCACGGGCAGCGCGCGTTCGAGCGGCGTCCCCGCGAAGCCCTTCTCGCCATAGGTCGACTCACCGGCGGCGAACAGCAGGCCGCCGCCGCGCTCGCGTACGTAGGTGTCAACAGCGGACATCTTCTCTTCGCTCAATTGCGCGATGGGAATATCCGAGAGCATGACGGCATCGTAGCGATCCAGGCTGGCGACGTCCTGAGGCAATGCATCGGCCTCCACCGCGTCCACTTCGATGCCCTGGCTCACCAACGCATCGCGCAGATACTCGCTGGCGTTGGGCTGCCCTTCCACGTACAGAATCTTGGCGCGCGGGCCCACCCGTACCGTTTGTTGGGCGCGGTTGTTCTCAGAGATTTCATCGTCCTTAGCTTGCACGGAAGCCATCAACGACACGCTACCGGAGCGGCCAAGGCGCAGCGGTAAGTTCACGCTGTTCACGCCCGCACTCAACGCCACCGCCAGGCCCGCCAAGGTCGCGTTACCGGTGCCGATGGAAACCAGCGCGTTGGTGGGCCGCTGCGCGACCACGCGCACGCTCACGCTGCTCGGTTCGTCACGGCGCAAGGTATCGGGTGCCAGTATGGATTCCACCCACACATCGCCTGAAGCCTGTGGTTTGGCGGGGATGGTAAAGACGCGCACACCAGCCTCCTTCAAGCGCGGCAATATCTTCCACACGTCGCCATCGGTTTGATTGCCGTCGCTTAACAACACCAGGCGTTTGAGTTGGCGGGAGTCGAAACCCAGAAGCGATTCTTGCAGCGCCAATTCCAAATTGGTCGCACCTTGATGAATCAGACCGCTTGCACCGCGCTCGCCTTCGTTAATAACGCCGATGCCGCGCACCGCGCCGAGGTTGCTCAAGAGCTTGGGCCGGTCGGCGAAGGCCACATAGCGCACTGTCGCCACTTTATCCTCCTTGTTGGCGGATTGCATCCAATCCAACGCCGTGCCGATGAACTCCAATGCGACGCTGCGCGAAATATCCAATGCGTAGACGACGGAAATTTCGCGCGTCTTGGCCAGCCACACCGGCTGTGTCAGGGCCCCCACTACGGCAATGAGGGCGGCGCTGCGTAGAGCGGTGGCTACATAGCGATGCCTCGCGCTAAGGTTGGTCCGGCTGCGTGCGCGGGCGATCCACAGGACGAGCAGAAGAATCAGAACCACGGCCGCCCACGCGGCTTCGAATCGAAGGGACATGGCTACCTAGACCGTTAACCTTCGGTGATAGGTCATCCACTCGGCGGTGAGCAACGCTAGGGCGATGAAAA
>JBKKAO010000303.1:0-4105 GCA_046714645.1 Burkholderiales bacterium
AGCTTAACAACCTGAAGGTTATCGCCCGCAATTCTTCGTTCGTCTACAAGGGTAAGCCGGTGGATGTGAGACAGGTAAGCCGGGAATTGGGGGTGCGCTACGTGCTGGAGGGAAGCGTACAGCAAGCCGGTGGCCGCGTTCGAATGAACGCCCAGCTTATCGACGCGACCACGGGTAATCACCTGTGGGCGGAGCGCTTCGATCGCGAATTGAAGGATGTGTTTGCGGTTCAGGACGAGATCACCCGGCAGATCGTGACCGAACTGGATGTTAAGCTCGTTGCCGGCGAGGACGCACGGGTTTGGCGCAAGACCCTGAAAAACGTAAAAGCGTACGAGGCCTACCTGCGCGGACATGAGCAACGGTTCATCATGTCGCCGGAGTCGAATGCGCAGGCTCGCGCGTTTCATGAGCAGTCCATTTCCCTGGACCCTGGCTTTGCAATGGCGTATTCGGGATTGGCATGGGCCCACTTCAACGATGCGAACTTCTATTGGAGTGACGATCGACATATCTCCACACAGAAAGCGCTGAACGCGGCGAATCAGGCTCTACAGCTGGATCCCGACCTGCCCGACGCTTACTCGGTGCTTGGCATGATCCATTCGCTGCTATTGGCTGATCATGACAAGGCTGTCTCTTATGGAAAGAAGGCGGTTGCAATCCAGCCGAACGGCGCACAGGCCAGTGCCGTCCTCGGGATCCTTCTGACATTAGCGGGTGAGCCCGAAGCCGGTCGCCGCTCTCTCGAAAAAGCCGTGGCCCTGAACCCGTTCCCGGAGCCTTGGTACGATTTCGAGCTGGGCAAGGCCAATCAATTGACGGGGCGGCTCGATAAGGCGATTGTGCACTTCGAGGCTGCGATCCAAAAGACACCCAAGTGGGTCCTGCTCCGGCTGCATGCAGCAGATGCCTATGTTGCGGCCGGGCGACTGCAAGATGCACAACGCGAGATCGAAGCAAGTTTGCAACTCGAGCCTGGGACCTCTATCGAGAGGGCGAGCCAGTTCGAAAACTGGAAAAGGCCGGAGGACCGTGACCGGTATTTGGCCAATCTTCGCAAAGCGGGGCTGAAGTAAGGTTCTCTGGCCCCCATCCTAACCTTTCCCCCCGCGGGGGAAGGAACTTAGCGGTCAGCGTTACACCACCTCAAATAACCCCGCCGCGCCCATGCCGCCGCCGATGCACATGGTGACGACCACGTGCTTCACGCCGCGCCGCTTGCCTTCGATCAAGGCATGACCCACCAGGCGTGCACCGGAGGTTCCGTAGGGATGGCCCACGGCGATGGCGCCGCCGTCGACGTTGAGGCGGTCATCGGGAATGCCGAGCCGGTCGCGGCAGTAGATGACCTGCACGGCGAAGGCCTCGTTCAACTCCCACAAACCGATATCCTCGAGCTTCAACCCCGCTCGCTTCAACAGCTTCGGCACGGCGAACACCGGGCCGATACCCATTTCGTCGGGCTCGCAGCCCGCCACCGCGAAGCCGCGAAAAACTCCCAAGGGTTTGATCTTACGTGCAGCCGCCAATTTGGCGTCCATCACGATGCAAGCCGATGAACCATCGGAAAACTGGCTGGCATTGCCGGCGGCGATGACTCCGCCTTCCAACGCCGGGCGAATCTTGGATACACCGTCGTAGGTCGTGTCCGCGCGAATACCCTCGTCATTCGCGACTGTGACTTCCTGCGTGGTCAGACGAGCCGTCTCCTTATCCGCCACGCCCATGGTGACTTTGATCGGCGCAATCTCGTCCTTGAATTTGCCTGCCGCCAACGCAGCGGCGGCGCGCTGCTGGCTGCGTGCCCCGTACTCATCCTGGCGATCGCGCGAGATGCTGTAGCGCTTGGCCACCGTTTCCGCTGTCTGTAGCATGGGCCAATAGAGTTCCGGCTTGCGCTCCGACAGCCAGTCTTCTTTCGCCATGTGCGTGTTCATTTCATTTTGCACGCAGGAGATGGACTCGACGCCACCCGCGGCATAGATGCCACCTTCGCCGGCCATGATGCGCTGAGAAGCCATGGCGATGGTCTGAAGGCCTGAGGAACAGAAACGGTTCACTGTGACGCCCGCCGTGGTGACCGGCAAGCCCGCCCGCAACACCACTTGGCGCGCGATGTTCCAGCCGGTGGCACCCTCCGGATTGGCGCAACCCATGATCACATCCTCCACTTCCGCGGGGTCGACGCCTGCGCGCGCGACGGCCTGCTGCACGGCGTGTCCGCCAAGAGTCGCACCGTGGGTCATGTTGAAAGCACCGCGCCAGGATTTGCACAGTGGGGTGCGGGCGGTGGATACGATAACGGCTTCAGTCATTTGATATCTCCAAAATCTATCGCCACAGAGGGCACAGAGAAAAACTAACAACGCGCTAAGAATTCCTCGGTGATCTTTGTGCCCTCTGTGGCCAAACGGGTTTAGTTAAAAGTCTTGCCTTCGGCGACCAGCTTTGCCAACAGCGGTGCAGGCTTCCAGAAACCGGGGTCTCCGTGGGGATTAGCGGCGAAGCGCTTCATGCTTTCCACCACGTTGAATAGCCCCACTTCATCCGCATACAGCATGGGTCCGCCGCGATGCAACGGGAAACCGTAACCGGTGAGGTAGACCATGTCGATGTCGGAGGCTCTCAAGGCAATCCCTTCCTCCAGGATCGCGGCGCCCTCATTGACCAGCGCGAAAATCAAGCGGTGCACGATTTCGTCGTCACCGATCTTGCGGCGCTCGCATCCGATCTCCTTGCTGTAGTCCGCGATCATTTGCTCCACAGTGGGATCGGCAATGGCGTCGCGCTTTCCCGCCTCGTAGCGATACCAACCCAACCCGGTCTTCTGTCCAAAGCGGCCTTGCTCGCACAAGCGATCGCCGATTTTTGAGTACTTCATGTTGGGAAACTCTTGATAGCGGCGTTTGCGAATGGCCCAGCCGATATCGTTGCCCGCCAAGTCAGACATGCGGAATGGGCCCATGGCCATGCCCCACTTCTCCAGCGCCCGGTCCACCTGCTTGGGCGTCGCGCCTTCTTCCAACAAGAACAGCGCTTGGCGGATGTATTGCTCGACCATCCGGTTGCCGATGAAGCCATCACACACGCCTGACACCACGGCGGTCTTCTTGATTTTCTTGGCCAAGCCCATGGTGGTGGCGAGCACGTCCTTGCCGGTTTTCGCCCCGCGCACCACTTCCAACAGTTTCATAACGTTGGCGGGACTGAAGAAGTGGGTTCCGATCACATCTTGCGCACGTTTTGTGAAGCTGGCGATTTTATTCACGTCCAAGGTCGAAGTATTGCTGGCGAGGATGGCGCCGGGCTTCATCACCGCATCGAGCTTCTTGAACACGGCTTCCTTCACCGATATTTCCTCGAACACCGCCTCGATCACCATGTCCGCATCCTTTAGGTCATCGTAGGAAAGTGCCGGCTTGATGAGTGCCATGCGCTCTTCAACCTGCTGCGCGGTCAGCCGTCCCTTCTTGGCACTGGCCTCGTAGTTCTTGCGGATGGTGGCCACCCCCTTGTCCAGCGCCTCTTGCTTCATTTCCAACAGCGTGACGGGGAGTCCGATATTGAGGAAGTTCATGGTGATGCCGCCCCCCATGGTGCCCGCGCCGATGACAGCTAGCTTTTCAATCTTACGTGTGGGCGTGTCTTCGGGCACATCGGGAATCTTCGAGGCCGTGCGCTCGCCAAAGAAAGCGTGGCGCAATGCTCTGGACTCGGGGGTATGCAAGAGTTGAAGGAAGAGTTCGCGCTCGATCCGTATGCCCTCTTCGAAGGGCTTACTGACCGAGGCGGCGACCGCCTCCACGCACTTCAACGGCGCCGGAAAGTTCTTCGCCACGGCCCCGACGGTGTTGCGAGAAAACTGGAAGAAAGCATCGGCATTGGCAAACTTGACCTTCAGGTCGCGCACGCGCTTCAAGGGGCGGCCCTCGGCCACCACCTTGTTGGCAAAGGCGATTGCACCGGCCCGTAGATCGCCCTCGATCATCTCATCGAACAACGCCGTGCCTTTGAATTGCTCGGAGGGCACCGTAGTCCCAGACACGATCATATTGAGGGCCGCTTCCGCGCCGATTAAGCGCGGCAGGCGTTGGGTACCCCC
>JBKKAO010000304.1:0-6824 GCA_046714645.1 Burkholderiales bacterium
TCAAAGGGCTCATCGGTGAGTACGAAGGTTCCCCAATGCATGGCTACGGAGTGCCGGGCGCCGATGTCCTGGTGGATCTTCACCGCTTCTTCCGGATTCACGTGCACGGCTCCCATGAACCAGCGCGGTTCATAGGCGCCGATGGGTATGGCGGCCAGATCGATCGGGGCGAATCTTCGCCCAATCTCCAGAAAATCAGGCGAATACCCCGTGTCGCCCGCAAAAAAGAAGCGCAAGCCGGGGTGATCGATGATCCATCCGCCCCAAAGGGATTTGTTGCGATCCCAGGGGGTGCGGGCGCTCCAGTGCTGAGCGGGCACGAAATACAGCGTCAGCCCCAGTTCCTGGGCCCATTGCCACCAGTCCAGTTCGATACACTTGGCGTAGCCCGCGCCGTGCATCCATGCATTTAGACCCAAGGGTACGAAGAAGCGGGGCGATCCGCGCCGCTGCTTCATCAAGCGCTGAACGGTTCCTCGGTCTAAGTGATCGTAGTGATTGTGAGAGATCACCACTACATCGATATGAGGAAGATCGTGGAACCCGAGCGCCGGAGGCACCACGCGCTTTGGCCCGGAAAACGCAAACGGAGAAGCCCGGCCGGTGAGGTGTGGGTCCGTCAGGATGTTTACCCCAGCGATCTGTAGCAAGAAGGTTGCGTGTCCCAACCAGGTGATGGTGGGTTGCGCGCGATTCGCCTTTAGAAAATGGACATCGGGCTTAACCGATTCCACCCGGTAGCCGCCTTCGGGAACCTTCGGCAACTTCTTCGACCAGCGTTCTCGCTGCCAGCGCCAGAAGCTCCCGCCAGAAGTTATCTCGTGATTGTTGCGAAAACCGTTGGGAGTGTGATGGGAGTTAAACAAATTCGTCGCGTCGAGTTAGATAGATTGTTTGCCTTGCTTACCCAACTGGTGCCGAATGGCGGCTACGCTCTGCTGTGCGCTTTCCAGATTGGGATTGACCCCGAGGGCGCGCTCGAAATATTCCAAGGCCTGTTCCAGCTTGCCTAAGCGCACGTAAATCAAGCCATAGCCTGACAGGGCGCCAAAATGAATAGGATTTCGCCGCATGACCTCGTCGCAATCCTTCAGCGATGACTCGTAGTTTCCTATGAGATAGTAGGCCGTGGCACGCTTGTTCCAGCCTTCGGCAAAGTCCGGCTTGAGTTCCACGATGCGGCTGAAGGTATCCACCGCCTGCGCCATGAGTCCCTCGCTCATCTGTTTGATACCGGTCTTGAGGAGCGTATCGACCTGTTGGTCGCCGGACCGGCTCCACAACTGCACCAGCGCGCCTTCCGCGAAGAGCCGCACCTCGGAGTCTTCGTCTCTCAAGGCCTCCGCCAAGACGGCGAGATCCTCCATGGCGCCGCGCTCACTTAACCACAGGACCGCCTCCCGGCGCACCTGGGCATCGGAGTGGGAGAGATCTCGCATGGCATCCTGGCGCGATTCCAGTCCGGCCGCTAGACACAGGGATTGAATCCCAAGCATCAGCAAGCCCCCTATCCACGTCCTTCGGCACATCCCTTGATTGCTCATCTTCGCCTCCTTCTCTATCCGCACCGCTTACAATGCACGCTGAATTCTACGCCCAGCAAGTGAGCGGTGTTTTACCACCGAGAATCTTATCCATGATGAAGCTTGAGACCCCGCGAGATCTTCCCTCTGCTCTTCCCCCTCCCGCAAACATCGGGATGTCCCTTGCCGAAGTGGACACCCCCGCGCTGCTGCTGGATTTGGATGCTTTCGAGTTCAACCTGAACACCCTCAATGACAGCTTACGGGATATCGAGGTTCGCGTCCGGCCCCACGCGAAGTCCCATAAATGCCCGGAAATCGCGCGCCGTCAAATTGCACTCGGCGCCGTGGGCATTTGTTGCCAGTAGACCAGCGAAGCCGAAGCCTTCGTGCGCCAAGGTATCACCAACGTCTTGGTGGCCAACGAAGTGGTGGGCGAGTCCAAGCTGAAACGCTTGGCTGCGTTGGCGAAGGTTGCCACCATGGGTGTGTGCGTGGACAACGCCACCAACGTGCGCGCCTTGGAAACCGCCATGGCGAGTGTTGACGCTCTTATCAGCGTGCTGGTCGAGGTCGACGTGGGCGCTGGGCGCTGCGGCGTGCTGCCCGGACCCGATACGGTGGCGCTGGCGCGCTCGGTGGCCGCTTCCCCCCATCTTCGCTTCGCCGGCATTCAAGCCTATCAAGGCGCCGCGCAACATCTGCGCACCCCGCAGGAACGCGAGCGCGCCATCCGCGCGGCCGTGGAGAGCGTCGAGATCTGCGTCGCAGGCCTGAAAGCGGCCGGGCTCGCCCCGCAGACCATCGCCGGTGCGGGCACGGGGACTTATCTCAATGAAGCCAACAGCGGCCTGTACAACGAATTGCAAGTGGGATCCTACGTGTTCATGGACGCGGACTACCAGCGCAATCTCGATGCCGATGGACAACCTGTTCGCACCTTTCGCCAGAGTCTGTTCATCCTCTCCACCGTGATGAGCCGCCCGGTAAGTCATCGCGCCGTGGTGGACGCGGGCCTCAAAGCCCACAGCGTCGACTCCGGCATGCCGGGCGTTGCCGGTCTCGAAGGCGCGCGCTATCTCAAGGCCTCCGACGAACACGGCGTGATCGAACTTACCACTACGGATGCCAAACTCGGGCAAAAGATCCGTCTCATACCGGGCCACTGCGACCCAACGGTGAATCTCTATGACTGGCTGGTGTGTTATCGCGGGGATCGCGTCGAGGACATCTGGCCCATTAGTGCCCGCGGCGCTTTTTATTAGGACTCGTGATGTCCGTACCAAAAAGCTTTCAATTCGACACCCTGAGCCTGCACGCTGGACAGCAACCCGATCCGCTGCACGGTGCGCGCGCGGTGCCCATCTATCACACGACGTCCTACGTGTTTCGGGATACCGACTACGCCGCGTCGCTATTCAACATGGAGCGTGGCGGCCACGTTTACTCGCGCATCACCAATCCCACCAATGCCGTATTGGAGGAACGCATCGCGGCCCTGGAAGGCGGCATGGGCGCCATCGCCACGGCCAGCGGGCAAGCGGCGCTGCATCTGGTGGTCGCCACGCTCATGGGCGCGGGTTCTCACATCGTCGCTTCTCGCTCGCTCTACGGGGGTTCCCACAACCTGCTGCACTATACGTTATCGCGCTTCGGCATCGAAACCACCTTTGTCAATCCGCGCGATGTCGATGCTTTTCGCGCCGCCATCCGCCCTAATACTCGTCTGGTCTTCGGTGAAACCCTCGGTAACCCTGGGCTCGATGTGTTGGACATCCCAAGGGTTTCCGAAGTCGCGCACGATCACGGACTGCCGTTGCTGGTGGATTCCACCTTCACCACGCCTTATTTGATGCGCCCCTTCGACCTCGGCGCGGATCTGCTCTATCACTCGGCTACCAAATTTCTCGGCGGGCATGGGGTGGCCATCGGCGGCCTATTGGTGGACGGAGGGATTTTCGATTGGGACAAGTCCGGTAAATTTCCGACGCTAACCGAACCCTACGACGGCTTTCACAACATGATCTTCACCGAGGAGTCCACGGTCGGTGCTTTCTTGCTGCGCGCGCGCCGGGAAGGGCTGCGCGACTTTGGTGCGTGCATGAGTCCCATGAATGCATTTCAAATCCTACAAGGGGTGGAGACCTTACCGCTGCGCATGCAACGGCACGTCGAGAACACGCGCAAGATAGTCGCGCATCTGAAGGCACACGCGGCGGTCGTATCCGTGTCCTATCCCGAGCTAGCGGACCATCCCGATCACCAACTCGCTAAACGATTGCTGCCGAAAGGCTGCGGCGCCGTCTTCAGTTTCGAATTGAAGGGTGGCCGCGCGGCGGGCCGCAAGTTCATCGAGAACCTGCGCGTTTTTTCCCATCTCGCCAACGTAGGGGATGCCAAATCCCTGGTTATTCATCCCGCCTCCACGACACACTTTCGCATGGACGAGAGCGCGCTGCGCGCGGCCGGCATCAGCGAGGGAACGGTGCGGCTGTCCATCGGTCTGGAAGATCCAGGCGATCTCACCGAAGATCTGGAGCGCGCGCTCAAGATGTCGCAGGCTGCTTGAAGGATTCCTATGACGAACGAGTCTTTCGCCCGCGTCCTGTTTGAGGAGCGACAGACCTCCCATGGCGCGCGCATCGGCGTCGCCCGTTTGAACGCCGAACGCTCGCTCAACGCGCTGTCCTTGCAGATGATCGATCTGTTGGGCGAACGCGTGCGCGCCTGGGCCACGGACTCTGGCATTGTGATGGTGATACTGGAAGGCGCAGGCGAGCGGGCATTTTGCGCCGGTGCGGACTTACACCAAATGCACAAGACCATGCTCGCGCACGATGCCTCGCCGCAACGCGAAGACATTCGTGGCAACGCCTATGCGATGGACTTCTTCACTCACGAGTATCGTCTGGATTATTTAATCCATACTTACCCGAAACCCGTTCTGAGCTGGGGGCACGGTGTGGTGATGGGCGGCGGCGTGGGGCTCGCGGTGGGAGCCAGCCATCGGGTGGTGACCGAGCATGCGCGGGTGGCCATGCCGGAGATCAACATCGGACTCTATGCCGATGTCGGCGGGAGTTGGTTCCTCAACCGCGCGCCGGGCAAGACCGGACTTTTTCTCGCATTGACCGCCGCGCAGCTCAATGCCTCGGACGCGATCTTCGCGAGGCTTGCCGACTACCAGGTTGCGCACGCGAACAAGGCGCAGGTTATGGATCGTATCCTGCGGCACCATTGGGGAAGCAGTGCTGAACTCAATGCACGCGATCTCACTAACTTACTGCGAGAGTTCGCGGTGAGCCAACTCACACAGGGTCCGTTGCGCCAGCATTTCGACCTGATCAATTCCTTGTGCGGGCACGCGGAGGTGACCGGGATCGTGGCGGCGATCACCGGCATAAAAACCGAAGACGCCTGGCTGGCGAGAGCCGCCGCAACACTTGCGGCCGGATCGCCGGGCACGGCTGCCCTGTCCGCCGCCTTGCAACAGCGACTTCGGCTTTGCTCTCTGGCGGAAGTCTTCCGCGCTGAATTGGTCGCATCCTTGGCGTGCGCCGCGCGACCGGATTTGGCCGAAGGCATCCGCGCTCTCTTGATCGACAAGGACCGCCGTCCCCATTGGCAACCCGCGACCTTGGCGGAAGTCACGCCGGATTGGATCGAAGGATTCTTTACCAGCCCTTGGCCAACTCATGCGCACCCGCTGGCTGACCTTTAAATCTCGCTCGGCACGGTATCCTCGGCGGTGCCTTGCCACGAGCGGGGTTTCTTGCCCTAGGCAAAAATGCGTTCTGCCGCCCAATAGATCCCCAATGCCAAAATGAGCGCGGACACGCCCCAGACAAATCGCTGGCGATGCTCTGAATCCAACGCCGCATCCTTCCAAACACGCCCCAGCAAGAAAATTGCGGCCATGGCCAGGGCCACGATGACGAGTTGCCCCGCTTCGACGCCCACGTTGAAGGACGCCAGTGCCCAGCCGATGCGTTCCTGGGGGATGCCGTACTCGCGCAGCACCGAGGCGAAACCGAAACCGTGTATCAACCCGAACACGAAGGTCACAACCCAGCGGCGGCGGATGTCTCGGACGAAGAAGTTCTCCGCGGCGACGTACATGATGCTAAGCGCGATCAAGGTCTCGACCAGCCGGGACGGCAGTTGAACGACGCCGAGCACCGCGAGACTCAGCGTGATGGAATGGGCGACGGTGAAGGCAGTGACGACCGCGGCCAAGGGCCAGAATTTTCTGCCCCACAGAATCACCGCCACGAGGAAGGCGATGTGATCGAAGCCGATGGCGATATGCTCCACGCCTGCTAGGAAGTAGCGCCAAAGTACGTCGCCCAACTTCGGCTCCGCGCGCGCGAGACCGATCTTTGTATTGGAGGCACTCAGCAGGGCGAAGGCGCGAGCGTCGCCCGATGCCGTGACCATGTGCCGCGCGGCAGGGTCGATCTCTTGAAACAGCATGGCCTCGAAAGCGAGCGGTGCACCGCTTGTGCAGACCCAACGCAGGGTTGCCAGCACATGATCGCCCTTGGCGCTCAAGCTCTCCCCCTTTCCTTCGCAGCGCCGGTCCCCGGCTTGGGTGGGATGGGCCTTGGCCAGCAAGTATTCGAATACGCGGGCTTGGTTGGCAGCCGCCAACTCGGGCGATACCTTTGCGTCCGCGGCATTCAATTTGATAGCCAGCGCCACCTCCAGGTCGAGGCCGTTTACTTCCAGCACGCCCTCCACCTGCTGCCCATTAATGCGTAACTGCGAGCTGCTCAGGCGCGTGTTGTGGGGGAAGGCAACACTGGACCAAAGGAGGAGGGCGGCGAACAATGCCCATGGGCGTGGCACCGCCGATGCTAGACTCTGTCTCATCTTAATCTTCATCATGATCAATCATGGCTGGATACGTCTCAGAAACTACCTTGTTCCTACGGGAGTTCCTCGACCAGAATCCGCAGGTGGTCGAAAAGCAGAAAAAGCACCGCGCCACGTGGTGGGACCGTCCTCAGGACTTCGACGAGCTTAAGAAGCTAGAAGAATCGAAAGTTGGGCAAACAGCTTACGTTTACTACAACAATCCCTAGGGTCCTAAATCCTAAATCACAAGGGCAACCCAACTCGGTTGCCCTTATCACTTCCGGCTTCCGCAAGACGTCAACGTTAGCGAAGCCGAGCCGCTTCCCGTCTCAATAAGCTGGACTGTGACCCTTACTATATTGGATGCGCGTTGAATGCTTCCCTCCACAATATGCGTGGCTCCGAGATCATTTCCAACCTTACGCACATCCACTGCCTGCCCTT
>JBKKAO010000305.1:0-6175 GCA_046714645.1 Burkholderiales bacterium
GCCGACGCTCAGCACGAGGATCGTGCTCGGCCCGTAGGTCGCGAAACCCGCGGCAACCTGCGCGCGCCCGGTCTGCAGGAAGCACGACTCGTCGGGCTGCGCGACCCGCTCCGGGCAACGCAGCACCGAGAAGATCGTCCCCACCGGAATGTTGACATCGATGTTCGATGAGCCGTCGAGCGGATCGAACAACAGCAGATATTCCCCCTTGGGATACTGCTTCGGGATCTGGTGCGGATGCTCCATTTCCTCCGAGGCCATGGCGGAGAGGTAGCCGCCCCACTCGTTGGTCTCGATGAGGATCTCGTTGGAGATGACGTCAAGCTTCTTTTGCGCCTCGCCCTGCACATTCTCGCTGCCGGCGCTACCTAGCACATCGGCCAAGCCGCCGCGCCCGATGGCCACTCCGATGGCCTTACAGGCCCGCGCCACCACTTCGATCAGCAACCGAAGATCGCTGGAGATGCGCTGCTTGTGACGTTGTTGTTCGAGAAGAAACTGCGTCAGGGTAACCCGGCTCATGGCGCATCGCTCCCGGTGGTTGGTCTTGGCGAGGAGTCTACGACAAATCGATGGCCGATCTGATTCCCCCTCCGTCGCCCTAGGGGGCCAGCCTTTCGATTTCCCACCGCATGTCATTCTGCAATCTATAGCGAACCCGGTCGTGAAGACGGTCGGGCCTTCCTTGCCAGAACTCCAGTAAATTAGGGTTGAGGCGATAGCCCCCCCAATGCGGTGGGCGTGGCGGCTCCGATTTGAAGCGCTGGGTGAATTCCGCGAAGCGCTGTTCCAACGACTCTCGGCTTGGCATGACCTGGCTTTGTGGCGAGGCCCATGCGCCCAGGCGCGCGCCCAGCGGGCGGCTTTGAAAATATTCATCGGACTCGGGAGCGCTGATCTTTTCGATGCTGCCTTCGATCCGGATTTGTCTTTCGAGGGCATGCCAGTAGAACAACAGCGCGGCGCTGGGGTTGTGCGCGAGTTCCTGGCCCTTACGGCTCTCGTAGTTGGTGAAGAAAACGAACCCGCGCACATCAGAATCTTTTAGAAGAACGATTCTTGCCGAGGGGCGGTAGCCCGCATCGCAGGTGGCGAGCGTCATGGCATTGGCGTCGGGTAGATCCGCCAGGCGGGCTTGGGCGAACCAGCGAGCGAACTGGTCGAAGGGGTCGGGTGCGACTTGAGATTCTTCCAAAGTTTCGCGCGCGTACTCGCGCCGCAACTCGGCGGCCGACTTCTCCACATCGCTCACCGGAACGAACTCCTTAAGGAATCGTTGTCGGACTCATTTAGCTTGAGGTGGGTGATGGGGACACCGAGTCTACGTTGAAGTCTAGTGTAGTCCGTAGTCACATAATTCTCGGGTACGGTTACGTTTGTGATGCCAAACCGAGCCATGTCGTCGGAGGACAAACAATAGAACCCGTTGATACCATATCGTTCGTTACCCACGCGAGTGATGTATTCCTCCACCCCAAGTTTTTCGAAGAATGCATCTTGCCGGGCAATGGACTTCTTGAGGTAATCCGATACTTCCTGTTGTCGTCTATTGCGTTCTTGAATCTTGCTTTCTCCACCCAGCGCGAGGCTCTTGATCTGATCGTCCACGACTCTGGCGAGTTGATCGGGCAAATCCTGCTGCCGCGCACTGCCATGCCATGCCACCAGAGCACCGGGCAGAATGGTTTTCTGCCACCCTGCCGGAAAAACATAGTTGGCGCAAGAGGACAAGCAGAACTCACCCACCACTACGGAAGCGCCGCGTTCCAGGACCCAGTCCCCGAGATCCATGCCGATATTGATTTCCCCTCCCGAGGAGGTGACGACCAGAGTCTCGATAGGCCGGCCCTTGCTTAGTTGGTTGACCGCCCACATTCCCTGGGCGGTGAGTTCTCCTCGATACCATATTTGCGTGCCCTGGCGGGACACCATCACGTCGCTCTCACAATGAACGGTTTCGTCCGCTGCGTTCTTACCGGTCTCAAAGCGCGGATACTGAGCACAACCCGTGATGCCGAGGAGTAGCGTAGCGATCCACAACGCGGGGAATTTGACTTGGAGCATACAACCTCTTCTTTCTGGGGACGCCCGGTACTCTATCAAAGCTTGCGATATCTCAGTGCCAACCCGCATCTTTATCCGTGACATGAGAGCCGCCCTCTGTCTGGAGCAACTGCTCCAGGTCCGAGCGCGCTTGAGTTGACACGGAGATGAGCGTTTTTTGATCATGCCGTTGGGACGCAAGAGACTGTATCAAGGCCTCGTCGTGCCGTTGAAATTGCTGAGCGGCACGCTTGGCGGAGTAAGCCGGCACACCCATGGCCACTAGCGCCCGCTCCGCCAGCGTTAAGGCGCTCCCAAAGGTTTCGCGCACAAAGGGGATGCCGAGCTCGACCCATTCGTAGGCATCGGTCCGGCTTTGCGCTCTCCCCACTAGGCGAGCCGATGGAAAATGCTTGCGGATCAGACGGGCTGCGCGCAGTGCTTGGTCCGCGTCGTCGATGGCAAGAACGATGAGTTGCGCCGTCGCGGAACCCGCGCTCTCCAGTAGGTCTAGGCGGGTGCCATCACCGTAATAGGCTTTCCACCCAAAGCGGCGCACTCTTTCGATTTGATTCGGATCATGTTCGATGATGGTGACCTTGAACCCCCTTGCTGTGAGCACACGGGTGACCACTTGGCCGACGCGGCCGAATCCGGCGACGATGACCGGATGCTTATCCTCGATGGCTTCGGCCGTGCGCGGCTGCCTCCGGTTCAAACGCGGGCTCAACACGTGTTCGTGCAGCAGCATCAACAGCGGTGTGGTCATCATGGAGGCGGCCACCGCGGCGTTGAGCAAGTTGGCTTGTTCCTTGGAGATGACCTGTTCTGCTAGGGCCACGCCGAACAATACGAAAGCGAATTCTCCCACTTGAGAGAGCACCAACCCGAATAGCCATCCGTCCTGGCTGCTTAACTTGAAGGCGCGGGCCAGCGCGATCAGCAGCACGACCTTGAGGGTGACCACGCCCGACGCCAATCCCAGCACCGCCAGTGGAGAGCTGGCGAACAATCCCATGTCCACGCTCATTCCCACGGCGATGAAGAATAGCCCCAGGAGCAAACCCTTGAAGGGTTCGATATCCATCTCGAGCTCGTGGCGGTACTCCGACTCCCCCAATATCACGCCGGCCAGAAAAGTACCCAGCGCCATGGACAGCCCGACGGATTGCATGAGCAGTGCCGTACCAATCACCAAAAGCAGAGAGAACGCGATAAAGATCTCGCGTGAGCCCGTGGAAGCCACATAGCGCAGCACATGTCTCAAGAGGTAGCGCCCGGCCAGAATGATGCCGAGGATGAGCCCCACGGCCGTGCCGATGCGATACCAATTCATGGAACCGGCCTCCCCGCCGGCACTTAGGAGGCCCAGCACCAGCATGAGGGGAATCACGGCGATGTCTTGAAACAGCAGAACGGAAAAACCCGCTTGCCCGCCTGGCGTGGCGAGCAGGTTTTTTTCCGCCAGCGTTTGCAATGCGATGGCGGTGGACGACATCGCGAAGCCCATTCCCGCCACCAAGGCGAAGCGCCAGTCCGCTGCGAATGAGATGGCAAGCGCGGCAACCATGGCCGCAGTGACCACGACCTGAGCGCTACCCATGCCCAGGATGGGAACGCGCAACTGCCACAGCCGCTGCGCATTCAATTCGAGACCGACGAGGAAGAGCAACAATACCACCCCGAACTCCGCGAAATGCAGAATAGCTTCCGGATCCTGGACTAACGCGAGTCCCCAGGGGCCGATCACAGCGCCGGCGCACAGATAACCCAAAACCGAGCCTAAGCCTAAGCGCTTGAATACGGGAACGGCGATGACGGCGGCGCTGAGATAGACCAGCCCCTGAGCAAGCACGCCCTGAGCCGCCATCAAGCCTCCCCGAACGTATTGGTCACGGGCGGATAGCGGCCCATGACCACCTCCATGAGTAGCGCACGATACCTGGCTGTGTGTTGTTGCAAGTCCTCCTCGGAAAGGCTCTTCACGCCGCAGACGATAAAAGGCGCGTGTGTGACCAGTCCGCACTGGTGGGCGCTTTGCTCGAAGGGGCGCAGCAATTCGAGCAGGGTGAAGTGGTTGAGTCCTTCCCTGCGATAGCGTGCCTCGGGCCCGGCGGTGGTAATGGCCTGAAGAAAATGTTTTCCGTGCAATTTGTCGCCGCCTTCGCCATAGGCGAATCCATACTCGAGTACGCGATCCATCCATTCCTTGAGCAGCGGCGGGCAGCTGTACCAGTAGAAGGGATGCTGAAAAACGATGGCTCTGTGTTCAAGCAACAGCGCCTGCTCCCGAATGACATCGATAAAGAAATCTGGATAGGCCTCATAGAGATCATGAAAGGTGATGTCCTCCGAGTTTTCAACAGCCGCTCGCAGTTGGCGGTTCACCCGTGAGACCCCGGGGTTCGGATGGGCGTAGACAACTAAGATGGGTTTCACGAAATAATCGATCAGCGAACTTCTCGTAGTCTATAGGAATCGCGTTGGATGTTATGCTTTCCAAATACCCATCCGGTAGGAGGAACCATGAGCAAAATCACCAAGGTGGAAGTGCACGTTTTTCAGTTCGATGCCCAGCATCTAGGGCAGGTTGGCGGAGGCGGCGTCGGCGCGCTGGGGTGTAAATACGGTGCAACAAGCCGCCTTACCAAGTACGCTGTAACCCTCATGACGGACAACGGCCTGCGCGGAGAGTACGTGACCCACTGGGTGGGGTCGGCCGCGGCCTTGGGGTCCACTCTCATGCTGGCACCCTACCTCATCGGGCGCCACGCCGAAGAGCGGGAGGTGCTCTACGACGACTTGAAGCGCGAAGCACGGCAGTTCGACCACATGGGCCACGGGCCCTTGGACATCGCGCTGTGGGATTTGCACGGAAAAAAATTAAACTGCTCCATCGCGGAAATGTTGGGCGGCTATCGTTGGCGCCTACCCGCCTATGCCTCCACCTTCATGAGCGATCGCAACAACGAACTCGGTAGCAAGGAGGCTCACGGTGAGTTTGCGTTGCAGTGGATCCCGAGTACGACATGGGCATTACCGGCACCATGAAGATCGCGCATATCGCGGAAGGCTTCGGGGTGGATTGCGAAATCCACGCCTGTGGTCCCGCCCACCGTCACTGCATGTCGGCCATGCGCAATTCCAATTACTACGAGGTGGCCTTAGTGGGCCCGAGGACGCCCAACGCTGTACCCCCGGTGTACCGGTGCGGGTACAGCGATCACTTGGAAGGCGTGGGCAAGGACGGATGCTTCCCGGTTCCCAAGGGACCTGGCCTGGGAGTGACCTACGACTGGGATTTCATCGCCAAGAGCCGGGTGGCGTTGCATGTGTTTGAGTGAGGTGGGAGGAGGGAAGAGAAAGACGTTGCTGTTGAAAGGCTAGAGGATATTCCGCAACCCATTATCAATGGCGCATCTCGGATCCGGGTTTTGCTCCTCCGTCCTCCCCCCTTCCCTCCTCCCATCTCTTCACTTCAATCTCTTGTCCAGCTCTCTGGCGACGGACCGGCCCCAGTTGCGTATCAGGGTGTTTTGCGCGGCGGGGTCGGTGATGAATTCGCTCAGGCGGTCCAAGCGCGGGCCGATCTGCGCGGCGGCGAAGTACTCCGAGGATTGCGCTCCCTTTTCCTCTATGTCGCGGCGATTGGTCAGAAACCCCGCGAATTCAAGTCCGGAGCAAAACTCGAAGCGCATCAGGCGCTGGATGTTGTCGTTGATGGCCGATACGCTGTGCTGGCACGCTTGGGCGATTTGCTCCGCTTGAAGTAGTCCGCCTGAGTTGTAGACCTCGACGAATGCGGTCACGGCACCGGCTAGATTGGCCTCGTGGTCCCATTCAGCGGCTTCGCCGCGACCCGGCAAGGATAGAAGGACCAGCAGCATGGCGAAGCACTTCTTCATAGCTTTCCTTTCCGCGTGTTTCTATGCAAGTGGCGAGCATGCTACGGGGCTACAAGGCGGCGGGCAAGAGAGCCGCGGGCGACATGTCGGGGTATCTTCTCTCCGATAAGAAGCAAAGCGCAAACGAGACGGCGCGCGAGGCCGGTGAAGGATTGCCGGTATCGAAATGAGATGGGACACGAATTCTGATCGAGAGGGTTACAGCCCACCATTTCATAGGGGTATAT
>JBKKAO010000306.1:0-5858 GCA_046714645.1 Burkholderiales bacterium
CCCTTGCCGTATGCCGCGATAACGTGTCATCCGCTTGTGATGAAACTACGGTCTAATCGATAAGTTTTTGAATCGGAGGCTTGAATGCGCACGCATACCGGGCGGAAGCCCGTGCGCGGCTTTACGCTGCTGGAACTATTGGTTGTATTGGTGATTCTTGGATTGTTGGTGGGATATGTGGCGCCGCGTTATTTTGGCCAGATCGGGAAATCAGAAGCCAAAGTCGCCCGCGCCCAACTCGATGCCCTGGAAAAGGCGCTGGATACCTATCGTTTGGACGTGGGCCGCTATCCCACCGGAGAGATGGGATTGGAGGTTCTGATGGCCGCGCCCGGGAACGAACCCAAATGGCAGGGGCCTTATCTGAAGAAGGCGGTGCCCTTGGACCCGTGGGGCAAGCCCTATCAGTACAAATCGCCCGGCGAGCATGGGGAATACGATTTGCTCTCCCTCGGAAAAGACGGCAAACCGGGGGGCACTGCAGAGGACGCCGACATCACCAATTGGTAGCCATTAACCACAAGGCGATAGCGAACCCTCACCGATGAGATTTACCGTTCGTGCATTAAGTGAGGAGGGCGTCGTTTCGCTCTCTTTAGATGCGACCAATGTCCAGGAAGCGCGCGATCGCGCCGTCAAACAGGGGCTGACTGTCCTCAATGTTCGCGGCGAGTCGCGCTTGTTTCAGGTGCGCAGAGGATTTCCGCTGCTGCTCTTTAGCCAAGAGCTGCTGTCCTTATTGCGCGCCGGCTTAGGTTTGATCGAGGCACTGGAAACCCTGGTCGACAAAGAGCAAGATAACGAAGGCAGGACGGTCATCTCTAAGATTCTCGAACGGCTCTACGAGGGCAGAACCCTGTCCGCGGCCTTGGAACAGATGCCGCAAACCTTCCCGCCCATTTACATCGCCGCGGTGCGGGCGAGCGAGCGCACCAGCGACCTGCCCGAGGCGTTGTCACGCTATGTGGCTTTTCAGAGCCAGGTGGAGCAGTTGCGCAGCAAGGTGGTTTCCGCGTGCATCTATCCCTTGGTGCTGATCATCGTTGGGGGCGCGGTGACGCTATTCCTACTGGGCTACGTAGTGCCTAAGTTCAGTGTGATCTATGCGGATATGGGGGCCGAGATGCCGTTCCTTTCACGAGTGCTCGTGAGCTGGGGTGGCGTGGTGGCGGAACATGGCTTGGCGACCTTGATTGGAATCGGAGTGCTCATCGCCATGGCGGTGGTGATGCTGCGCCGGCCCAACGTGAGAGCGATGATCGGCCGGCGCCTGTGGCGTATTCCGGCCATCGGTTCGCGCTTACGGGTCTATCAACTCGCGCGCTTTTATCGCACGGTGGGCATGTTGCTGCGAGGCGGTGTCCCAGTCCTGCAAGCCGTCAACATGTCCGCCGGATTGCTCTCCGCCGCGTTGCGCCCCGGCGCCGAAGCGGCTGCGGCGAGCATCCGAACCGGTCTTTCCATTTCGCAAGCGCTGGACGATGCCCGGCTGACCACGCCTGTGGCCCTGCGCATGCTGCGGGTGGGCGAGCGCAGCGGCGACATGGGGGAGATGATGGAGCGCGCCGCCGCGTTTCACGATGAGGAGATGTCGCGCTGGGTGGATTGGGCGACCCGCTTGTTCGAGCCGCTGTTGATGGTTTTCATCGGGCTCATCATCGGTCTCGTGGTGGTTCTGCTCTACATGCCGATCTTTGATTTGGCCGGAAATCTACGATGAACGCGCCGCAGCCCCTCAACGAACTGCATCCTCTGATCGCGACCGAGAGTCTTGCACAGGCCCGGAAGCTGGCCTCCGGCCGGGGAATACCGCTCGTCCAGGCGCTGGAGGAAACCATTGGGGTGCCGCCCGCGCAGTTCGTGGCTTCCCTCGGGCGCTCCTTGGGCATGCCCGCCTTCGGCATGTCCGCGCTGCATGCGCTGGCCGCGCGCTTCGATCTTCTGCCTTTCCCGGAAGCGGCGGCGCGGCACTGCTTATTGGTCATGGATGCCAATGACCAACTGCTCCTGGTCGTGGGAGATCCCTTCGACCTGGGCGTGCGATCTTGGGCCGAAGAGCGCGTGCGCCGGGCGCTGCGTTTCGGCCTCGCACATCCCTCCGATGTGCAGGCCTACCTCAATCGCTACGAGGAAGACGCCCGCGCCACCGATGGACTCCTGGAGGGCCGCGACGCAGATGCGAAATCCTCCGTGGAAGTTGAGGACCTCTCGCTGGTGTCCATCAGCGCGGATACCAGTCCGGTGGTGCGGCTGGTTCATTCGACGCTCTACGATGCGTTGAAAACAGGCGCCAGCGACATCCATCTAGAGAGCCACGCTACGGGTCTGGCAATCAAGTACCGCTTGGATGGCGTGTTGGCCAACGTGGGTAACGCGGCCGGCCACGAGACGGCCGAGCAAGTGATCTCACGCATCAAGGTGATGGCCGAATTGGACATTTCCGAACGCCGCGTGCCGCAGGATGGGCGCTTCAAGGTGAGCGCCAGGGGCCGCGAGATCGACGTACGCGTGTCCATCATGCCCAGTATGTTCGGCGAGGATGCGGTATTGCGTATCCTCGATAAGGCCGCCCTCACCGATCAAGTGCGCGGGCTGCGTTTGGATTTCCTGGGCTTCGATGAGCGCACCCTTGTACAGATCCGCCGCCTTTCTTCCGAACCCTACGGCATGCTTCTGGTGACCGGTCCCACGGGAAGCGGAAAGACCACGACCTTGTACGCCGCCATCTCGGAAATCAATCACGGCCGCGACAAGATCATCACCATCGAAGATCCGGTGGAGTACCAACTGCCGGGCGTGTTGCAGATTCCGGTAAATGAGAAGAAGGGGCTCACCTTCGCGCGCGGGCTGCGTTCCATTTTGCGCCACGATCCGGACAAGATCATGGTGGGCGAGATTCGCGACGCGGACACCGCGCAAATCGCGGTGCAAGCCGCGCTCACGGGCCATCTTGTTTTCACCACGGTGCACGCCAACAACGTGTTGGACGTCATGGGCCGCTTCAGCCACATGGGCTTGGACCTCCACAGCTTCGTCTCGGCATTGAATGGTGTGGTCGCACAGCGCTTGGTGCGCATCACTTGCCCTGATTGCAGTGAAGTGAAAATTCCAGACCAAGCGGAGCTGGATGTCTCCGGACTGTCCCCGGCCGCCGTGGAGGGATTCTCTTTCCGTGCCGGACGGGGCTGCGGCCAATGCCGGGGTACAGGCTATCGCGGCCGCAAAGCCGTGTCGGAAATCGTGGCCATGAACGACGAATTGCGAGAACTCATCGCCGCACGCGAGGCCGTGCGGCATGTGAAGGAAGCGCTCAAGCGGCAAGGTATGCGCACCCTAAGAGACAGCGCCATGGATCTCGTGCGCCAAGGGGAAACTACCTTGGCGGAGATCAATCGCGTCACCTTGGTGGCCTAGGCCTATGTGGCGCAAACGCCTAAGAGCCCGTGTCAGCCCGTTCGAAGTGAGCCTAGCCGATGGCCGCGGCATTGAGCGCTTTCCAGTGGAGGAAAGCGAAGATCTGTCGCAGTGGCGGCATGGGTTGGCGGTGTTTTCCGAGCAGCTCGCGCTGCCGCGATTCTCAGGCAAAGTCTCCTTGGAAGCCGAACTCTCCAATCATTTTGTACGTTACTTGGTGATTCCCCAACGCAAGGAATTGCGCGGACGCGCGGAGTTGCTGGCCTTCGTCCGGCATCGGTTTGTACATACCTATGGAGCGAGTGCCCAGGAATGGGCTCTTTGCGTGTCGGGTGATGCACCGGCGCGCATGGCGGCCGCCGTGGATTCAAGTCTTGTTGGAGCGCTGCAGGCGCTGTGCAAGCGCAGCAAGTCGAAGCTTCGCTCCGTGGTTCCGTCCTTCAGCGCCGGTTTCGACCAAGCTCGCTTGGGGCACAGGCCGGACCGGTACTGGTACGTGCAGGCAGAGCGCGCTCGGGTGTGCATCGGTTGCGTGGAGCTGGGCAGGTGGGCGTTGGTTCACAGCCAAGCCCTGATGAGCGGTGATGCGGAGGAAATTGGCGGGGTGTTTCAACAACTCGCCATGACGAGCGCGGGTTGGATTCCCGAGATGCCGGTCTATACCCAAGGAATCGATGCGGCCACGCTTCGCGAATTGGCGGCGCAAGGGTGGCGAGTGCGGGAGCTCGCACCGCTCAAGGCCGCCCCGCCCGAGGCCAGGACCGCGATTCGCCCGGCGGAGTCGCGCCCATGAAACCCCTGGCGCTGGATTTCGTGGCCGCACCCGTGAGCAGCCGCTGGGGCGTGATGATATTGCTGTTAGGCATCGGCTTATCGGCCGCGGTCGCGGGCGCCTATTGGCACTTGCTCAAAGAGCGCTCGGTGCTGGAGGACCGCATGGACCGGCTCTCTCAAAGCACCACCGCGAAGCGCGCCACAAATAGAACCCGTGACAAGACCGATGACAGAGCGAGGGCGTTGGGAGTCGTGGCCGAACGCATCTCGGTGCCTTGGGAGCGCTTGTTTCAAGATGTCGAATCTTGCGATAGCTCCGATGTGGCCTTGCTGCAATTACAACCCAACATTACTCAACACCAGGTGAGCCTCATGGGTGAGGCGCGTGACCGGTCCTCCGTGGAGGCCTACATGAAGAGACTAGAACAAACGCGTTCGCTGGAAGGCGTGCATTTGGCACAACACAATCAAGCACCGGAGAGCGGCCCCGGTGCCATTCGCTACGCACTGACAGCAAAATGGATCTACGAATAGAACAGGTAGTAGGACCGCTGCGCGAGCGTGCCGAAAGCCTTGGTCACGCTGGGACCATTGGTCTTGCCTTGATAGCTTTTTGTATCGCCTTTGTCTTGGGAGGATTGGAACCGCTACGCGAGGAGGTGCGCCAAACCCATGCGCAGGTGGGGCAACTATCTCAACGTCCCGGCGGGCCAGCCGGGACCCCGGTGCAGGAGAAGAAACTCTTCACGGGCGATCTGAATCTACCCAGTGCCGCGGATGCCCTGCCGCAAGTCATGCGGTTGTCCGACCTCGCGGAAGACCAGGGGCTTAAGTTACGGCAGGGCGATTACCGCTTACAGCGCGACCGCGAGGCAGGGGTAGTGGCCTATCAGATGCACTACCCGGTCACCGGATCCTACGCGGCGTTGCGGCAGTTCATCAAGCGCGCGCTGGAGGAGTTCCCTGCCTTGGCGCTGGAAGAAGTACTCATTCGCCGCAATAGCATCGGCGCGCAAGACGTGGAAGCGCGCCTTCGCTTTACTTTGTATTTGAGAGAAAAATAATGGCTGGCCGCCGCTTGTGTTCTACCCTCGTGCTATTGGCCGTGAGCATAGGCGTCGAAGCGGCAATGTCCGGCGCCAAGGCAGACGATGCCAAAGCGGGAAAAGGTATTCGCGGTAGTGCCTTTGGGTCGAAGAATTGGAAGCCCGCGCCCCCACCCAAAAAAGTGGTGAAGGCGCGTCCTGTGGCGGCGGCCCCCGTTGTGGTGGCTACTCCCCCGCCGCCTTCGGCGCCACCGCTTCCCTTTGTCTACCTTGGCAAGATGGTGGATGGAGCCAACACCACGGTGTTTCTTTCCAGCCAGCAGCGCAATCTCGCGGTGAAGGCGGGCGACACCATCGACAACGTCTATCGCGTCGATCGCATCGCCGACAACAACATGACCTTGACGTACCTGCCGCTGAACGCGCAACAACAACTCTACCTTGGGGGTCCAAGATGAAATTGGGGATGCCTTTTCTCGCCGCGATGCTTCTCGGTGCTTGTGCGACCACGGGTCCCGTGGACCGAAAAGAACAGGTTGCGGGTGACGGAACGCCCGAGGAGCGCATCGCGCGTCTGGAGAAAGCGGTGCTCAAGGACAAAAGGCTGCGTGGCGAATTGTTTCG
>JBKKAO010000307.1:0-5727 GCA_046714645.1 Burkholderiales bacterium
CATCGGCAACATCGAGATGTTCCCGAACGCGATTCACGCCATCCAAAAGAAAGAGCTCTATCAGGGTTGGTTCCCCGAGAAATTCCAGGGCCGTTCCAGTCCCGGTTCGTTTGTGATGGGTGATATCGACAACGCTCGCGAGTTCAACTATCTCGAACTCGACGGTGATTACGATCTGTTCGGCGACGGCTCCGTGATGATTCTGAGCACCCCGGGCCACACGCTGGGACACCAGTCCCTGAAACTGAAGCTGGCTAGCGGCAAGACCATCATCCTTGCCCAAGATGCCATTTGGATGCAGGAGAATCTGGATGGTTATCCCGCCGGGCTAAACTACAGCGTGATGGACTACACCAAGTCCGTCAACCGCCTGAAGTTCATGCGCGATCTGGAAGGTGCGGAACTGTTCATGGCGCACGACCAGGATCAGTATGCCGCCAAAGGCGGACGCTGGCACAAATAAGCAGTCGCTGTTCATGAGTTGAGAAGGTCCCCTCGCGGGGGGGCCTTTCTTTCGTAGACTCTACGGGGCAACATGTCCACGGCGATTGCGCTTGAGTCGGTCTCCAAGCGTTACGGTTCCAAGACCATCATTCAGGACGTCTCCTTCACGGTGGAGATGGGAGAAATCGTCGGATTCTTGGGGCCCAACGGCGCGGGCAAGACCACCACGATGCGGATGATCGCGGGGTTCACCACTGCCACGTCCGGAACAGTCCGTGTGGCCGGCTACGACATGGCGACGCACAATGACGAGGCGGCGCGTAAGCTCGGCTACTTACCCGAGTACCCGCCGCTCTACGACGCACTGCATGTGTGGCAGTACCTGGGCTTTGTCGCCAAGGCGAAGGGTGTGGCAAGTGTCGATATCCCGCGCGAGATCGAACGCGTCTCGAACGCCTGTCGTCTCGAAGCGGTGGTGCGGCGCGAGATCTACAAACTCTCCAAGGGATACCGCCAGCGCGTGGGGTTGGCGCAGGCGTTGTTGGGTGATCCGGAAGTACTCCTATTGGATGAACCCACCGCCGGACTCGATCCGGGCCAGATTCAAGAGACGCGTGAAGTGATTCGCGCCTTCGGCGAAAAGCACGCGGTGCTGCTGAGCACCCACATTTTGCCCGAGGTGACCATGATCTGCGGGCGCGTAGCGATCATCAATAACGGCAGGTTGCTGGCCGTCGACTCGCCGGCGAACCTGCGGCGCGCCTCCGAGCAGACCAATCGCGTGCTGTTGCAGGCGAACGCCCCCCTGGATGCGTTGCGCGAACAGTTGCTGTCCGTGGACGGCGTCAGCCAAGTGCATGTGCATCCCATGGCAGAACCCGCAGGCATGCTTAACGTGGAGTGCCAGGTGGACGCTCGTGAAGGAATCGAAGCGAAGATCGCACGGGCCGTCTCGGCCCATTGGGACTTGCACAAGCTGGAACGGCAGCAACCGACACTCGAGAATATTTTCTTGCGCTACGTCAGTGCGCAAAGCACCGAACCGGCGAGCCAGACGCGAGTGCCAGCATGAGAGGCATGCTCGCGGTCTATGACAAAGAACTATTGACCTATTTTCGCTCGCCCATCGCTTACTTCGTGGTTGCGGTTTTTCTGCTGGGCTCGGGTTACTTCTTTCTCTACAACGTGTTCTTGACGGGAAGCGCCACCATGGACACCACCTTGCAGAACATGGGAATTTTGTTGGTTACGCTCATCCCGGTGATTTCCATGCGCCTGTTCTCGGGGGAGTACAGTGGCCGCACTATGGAGCTCCTATCGACCTTGCCGTTGACGCCCTGGCAAGTCGTACTAGGCAAGTTTCTCGGCGCGGTGACCATACTGGTGTTGATGACCGTGGCCAGCATGATCAACCTGATTCCGCTCTACCTGTATGGTAATCCGGAGATGAGCACCATCTGGGCAGGTTACCTCGGCTTTCTCCTGATGGGAATGGCCTGCCTTGCGGTGGGGCAGTTCTTCTCCGCGCTGACACAGAATCAGATCGTGGCGGCGCTGATTACCGTGGCCGTGTTATTGGGGTTCTGGTATATCGGTCATCTGCGCACTTTTCAGAACTCGATTCTGCTGCGTGATTTGTTCTCCTACCTGTCCTTTGCCTTGCACTACGGCAATTTCATTCAGGGTCTCTTGCGCAGCGAAGGGGTGGTGTTCTATCTCATCGTGTGCGCCATCGCTTTGACCCTGAACGCCAACTACCTACAGTGGCGGCGTTGAATTGAGTCCCTTTCGTGCCGGATTGACTCTGTTGCTGGGCATCGCCCTGCTCGCGGCCGCGGCGGCGCTGCATGCCATCTTGCTCCAACCGAACCTATGGACCGGCTTGCTCGCGGCGGCGGGTCTGGTGCTCGCGGTTTGGGGTGGATATGCGTTGCGAAAGGATCTCGCCGCCATGTTGCGGCAACGCCGCGGCGAGATCGCGCTCCACACCCTAGGTGTGATGGGTGTGTTGACCGCGCTTGCGTACTTGTCGCTGCTTTTCCCCGTACGCTACGACTTGACCGCCAACAAGCGGTATTCGCTGTCACCGCAGACCGTGACAATGCTGCGCGCGCTCGACAAGCCGGTGAGCATCACTTTCTTCCACGATCCCATGATGCGGGAGACGGTCGAGCTCTACCAATTGATGGCCAAGGAGAACAAGCTCATCTCCTTGACGCTGTTCGATCCCGTGCTCAATCCCGCGCAAGCGCGCTTGATGAACGTGCAGTTCGCCGGCACGGCGCTCATGCAAAGCGAAGATCGCAAGGTGCAGATCAACGGTTCCGGAGAAACCGATATCGCCAACGGTATTCTGCGGGTCTCCCAAGCCGCGAAGCAGTTGGTGTGTTTCCTCGATGGTCACGGCGAAGCCGATCCCTTCAGTTTGGAGTCCCACGACCACATGGAAGGCAACGCTGGACATTCTCATGGGCTTGGCGCCAAGTTGGTCATCCACGAACAGCACGGCATGGCCAAGGCACGCCAAGCGCTGGAAAGCATGAACTACAGCGTGGAGAAGATCTCACTGCTCCAACGTAACAATGCGCTCTCGCGCTGCGAGGTCCTCATCGTGAGCGGGCCCAAAACCGCGTTGCTGCCCCTGGAGGTGGAATCAATTCGCAAGCATCTACTGGAGGGTGGCAATGCTTTCTTCCTGCTCGACCCTTTCGTGAAAACAGGATTGGAGCCGGTCGTCAGCGACTACAGCATGGAGCTGGATGACAATATCGTGATCGACGATGCCAGTCATTTCTGGGCCGATCCTTCCGCCCCCGCTGTGACCGATTACAACTTCCATCAGGTCACGCGCGAACTGCCGCTTACGTTCTTTCCTGGCGCACGTTCCATCTCACCCACGGCAGCGCGCGTGCCGGGAACGAGCGCGGTCCCTATCGTGAATTCATCCAAGCAAAGCTACGGCGAAACCACCCCCGATCGCGCGGAGTTCAACGAGACTCAGGATTTGAAGGGCCCCGCGACGATCATGGCCCTCGGCATGCGCGCCCCTTCCACCGCCAAGAGCGCCGCCGAGTTGATGGCCGCGCTCAGAGGAGAGGATGCCGCGTCAAAGGAGAATACAGCCGCTTCAGAAAAGACTAACGCTTCGGTCAACGCAAAACCCTCCCGCATCGCCGTGGTAGGTGACTCGGACTTCGCCACCAATTCCTTCTTTCATATTCTTGGCAATGGCAAGCTCTTCTTGAACGCGGTGAATTATCTGGCGGCGCAAGAGAATTTGATCGGCATCGAACCGCGCACCTACGATGAGCCGCGTGTCAATCTCACCAACCAGCAGATGAAGGGCACGTTCTTCCTGTCCTTGATTCTGATTCCCGCGCTCTTAGCCGTGATCGGTATCGCCGTGTGGTGGAAGCAGCGGTGAGCGCCCGTAGCAGGCGCCTATGGGTGGTTTGGATAGTGTTGCTTGTTTTGGTCGCGGCCATCGTCTTCCTCAAGGGAAGGGAAGATACCGCGGAGGAGGGTGGCGATGGTCATGTTGCGAGCCAGAGCCGCATGTTGCTTCCCGCCGCCGTGGATGAGTTGGGTGCCCTCGAGATCGCCTACGAAGGCAGTTTGCATCGCTTCGAGCGCGATGCCACCGGCAATTGGTTCTATCACGGCGCCCATGCGGGGAGCGCACCGGGGCATGAGCACCAGATCGATGCTGGCCTATCCGAGCGCATCGGCAAGGCCTTCTCCGGCCTGGACAAGGCGCGAATGGAGCGCGATGCGCCCTATGACAAGGACCGCGATCTGTTCGGTGTGGTGGTGCCCAAGATCCTCCTGCTTGTCTACCGCCCCAAGGAATCCCAGCCGCTGGCGCAATATGCCTTCGGCGATATCGCCCCTGATACCCATAGCCGCTATGTGCACTTAGTGGGAACAAATAAAGTGGTGACCTTGCCCGAGTACCACCTACAGAATCTGCTCTCGGTGATTCGAATGGTTGCGAGTCCGCCGCTTGCCGTGCGGCCGGCACCCGCAAAGTAGTGTTGGCGCCGTCACCATAGGGGTGATAATCGCGAAGAGCCGTTCGCCCAGTCCAAGCCTGTCCTGAGTTTATCGAAGGGGGTGGAGGGCGTTTTGTCCAACCAACTGCGGAATCTATGATGACCCATCGGATCGGAGTGCTCCTACGTCCATTTGGACTTGCGCTCGGACTGCTACTCACTGCCGCCTCGCCGTGGGCAGCGGACCCCTATCCCACACGCACCATCCGCTGGGTCGTGCCGTGGCCCGCCGGTGGCGTGGCCGATACGCAAGCGCGCATCATCGCTGAACAGCTCGGTAAAGCCCTTGGGCAGCAAGTCATGGTCGACAACCGTGCCGGGGCCAGCGGTGTGCTGGGCGCCGGCGCGGTTGCCAAGGCCAAGCCAGACGGCTATACCTTGCTCTACGTGTCACCGAACGAGCAGGCTATCGCCCAAGCCATTGGCATGAAGGTCAGCTACAACGCCGAGAAAGATTTCACGCCCATCACTCAGTTCCTGCGCCGTCCCACCGTGCTCGTGGCGAGTCCGTCGCTCAACGTGCGCTCCGTGGCCGAACTGGTCGCGCTGGCCAAGGCGAAGGGTGGCAGCATGAGCTATGGAACACCGAGCGTGGCGCACTTCAATCACTTCGTCACAGAGGTGTTCAATCGCAAAGTCGGTATCAAGGTAGCGTCGGTGCCGTATAAGGGGGAAGCGCCCATGATTACCGATCTCATCGGCGGGCAAGTGGCCTATGGCTTTGGCTTTGCGACGACCGTGGATCCAATCGTCAAGGCTGGGCGTTTGCATGCGCTGGCGACCACGGGCAGATCGCGCTCTCCACAATTACCCGGTGTGCCCACCTTCATCGAACTCGGCATGCCCGAAGTGGAGATGTATATTTGGACAGGGATGGCGGCCCCCGCCGGTTTGCCACCCAGCATCCTTCAGCGGCTGCAAAGCGAACTGAGCAGGATACTGCGTAGCCCGGCCATCCAATCACGCCGAGAATTCGCTGATTCCGAAATCGTCGCAAGCAAACCGGAAGAGTTTCGGGTTTTTCTTGCCGCCGAGCGCTTGCGCTGGGCAAAGCTGGTCAAGGAAACCGGTATCAGCGCGGAGTGACCGCGCTCCCTCACGAAACGAAAAGCTTCGAAAATTTCTGGTCCTGCTTCATCGATCCAAGCCTTTCCAGCGTATAGCGATAGCCCGTCTCCACGATTTGATCGATGGATTCGAAGTCCAGGATGCCGAATTTATCGATGGGCGG
>JBKKAO010000308.1:0-2882 GCA_046714645.1 Burkholderiales bacterium
CGTTCGCGTACACGTTGAATTGTGGAGTAAGCCGGTACAAGGCGCCGATGACGGGAGTCCATGCAGAATGGCTGACGCTGCCGCTGTCGTCCGGGTTGGTCCCCGCCCCCGCCCCAGCGCACAGTCCCGTGTTCGAAGCGCAGATGAAGTGGTCTTCAGATTCGAAGCTCACTTTCGTGAAGCGCAGTCCAGCGCTCAAGGAAAAGAGCTCGGTAATCTGCCACTCCCCTTGCCCATAGGCGCCCCAGCTATCCACGGTGTTGTCTTCGTCGCGCTTCAACCCACCCTGCACGCCGCTCAGACTGAGATACCCTTTGCGAGCGTCCATGGCGATGTCGTAGTCGGCGCCCGTGGTAAAGGTGAGCGGACCGCCGCCGAGGGATCCTTGGTGCGTCCAACGCACCCCTACCCCTCCGAAATCCCGCTCGAACGTGCTCACCGCTCCGGAGTGACGAATGTTGTTCTGGGTGGCCACCGGAATCGCCAGAAACTGCTCATTGCTGCGCTGGCCGGCATAGGTCAACACCCTGATGGTGTCCGAGGAGGCAAGCTTGGTTTCGAATACGCCACCGAGCTGGAGATTGTCCAAGCTACGACGCGTATTGAAAGTATTCGCGTTCGTCGCCGAGGTGGTATCCACCGCACGCCGGTTACTCGCCAGCGCCGCCGCCGTCAACCCAAGGGGATCTTGATTGTCGGGCTGATTGAGGTAGTTCAACACGAAGGTGAGCGAGCTGCTCTCGCCCAACCCAACCCGTAACTTGCTATTGAACTGCTCTTTGGTGGCTTCGCTATGATCGCGGTAGCCATCCGTGTCGAAGCGCGACGCGCTTGCGATGTAGTTAAGACCGCCGGTTTTCCCCCCGAACTTGAGTCCGGCCCGCCAGGTGCCCCAGCTTCCTGCCGCCAGAGCACCGGTCAGTGTGGGTTCCGCGGGACCATCTTCGGTGAAAATCTGGACGACGCCTCCGGAGTGATTGCCGTAGAGCGCCGAGAACGGTCCGCGCAGGACTTCGATGCGTTTGGCGGACGCTAAGTCGAACAGACCTGTTCCGCCCTGCCCGTCCGGTGTGCTGGCAGGAATGTCGTCCGCCAGCAATTTCACACCGCGCACGCCGAATTGGGAGCGCGCCCCGAAACCCCTAAGGGTGATCTGCTGCTCTTGCGCGAAGGCCTCCCGGTTCTGAACGACGGCGCCGGGAACGCGATTGAGCTGTTCCGAAATGTTGGCCAGCGGCTTACCCTCGCCTTGGATTTTTTGCTGGCCGATAGCGTCGATGGCCATGGGCAAGTCAAAGCTCTTCTGCTCGACGCGGGTACCCGTTACCACTACTGTGGGCGCCTCGGCATCGGCTTCCTCCTGCGCATGCAACGGTGTCACCCAAGCCAGCCCCAATAGTCCAGCGGCGCCTACCCAAACTCCACTCCCTTTCTTCACTTCCGGTCTCCCTGTTCTTTTTGGATGCACAAATAAAAAAGGCCGCCCAAGGCGGCCTTTTTTGAACCGAACTGCTTAGCGGTTGTAGATATACATCGTTACTTCAAAGCCAAAACGCATTTCGGTATATTCGGGTTTGGTCCACATGGCTGATTTCCTTTCTATGGTTGTAAGCAGTGTCGCTCAATGGGTATGCACTACGGTTCCCATTCTGCCCGCCCCACTCCATTGGAACAACCGTGATTCTTTGAAAGATGCCTAGTGATTTTCATTAGGTTGTCCATGCCGCGCAAACCGCTAAGGATCCATCAACCCCGCACGAATGGCGATTATGGCGATCTCCGCCGAATTGGAAGCCCCGAGCTTTTGCTTGATGTTATAGAGATGGGTGCCCACCGTGCGCGGGCTTAAGGACATGGTTTGCGCGATATCGGCTACTGAATTCCCCTTTGCCAGGGCCAGAAATACCTTGAACTCCTTCTCGGACAGGGTATCCACTGGAGTTCTTGTGCCGTTGAGTTGCTGCATTGCAAGCTGTTGGGCGATGTCGGGTTCGAGATAGGTCTTGCCTTGGTGCACCTGCCGAACCGCTTGAATCAGCTCCTCGGCGGCGCTGCGCTTGGTTAAGTAGCCCGCCGCCCCTGCTTTCAGCACGCGGCGGGCATGCATGGCGTCCTCGTGGGCGGAGAGCACCAAGATTCGAGCATTGGGCTCGCGGGCCAGTATGCGATCGATGGCCTCCAGCCCTCCGATCCCCGGCATGGAGATATCCATCACGGTGACATGGGGCTTGATCTCCGGATAGAGGCGGCAAGCCTCCTCGCCGCTTTGCGCCTCCGCGGCCACCTTGATGTCGGGCGACCCCTCGAGCAGCAGCCGGAAACCCATACGGACCACCGCGTGATCGTCCACCAACATGACTTTAATTGCTTCACGCATAGCGATATCTTCTCAGACAGCCAAGGATGAGGTCTCTATCTTACGCACGGGTACCTTGGCAGTGACACACATTCCCTGTCCGGGTTCGCTTTCCGCCGTAAACTCTCCGTCCAAGGCTTGAACCCGTTCGCGCATCCCCAACAGCCCGAACCGTGACTCGCGGTCCGAGTGCTCGCTAAGACCCTGGCCATTGTCGCGCACTATAACAACGATGACTTCATCATCTTCACTGCCCTCCCGCGCTACGCTTACGAGCGCATGAGTCGCCGCTGCATGCCTGACCACGTTAGTCAAGCATTCCTGCACGATGCGATAGAGGGTGATGTTGACCGTCTCTCCCAGTTTGTCCAGATCGCCGCTTAGGCGAAGTTCGCAGCCGATGCCCGGATGGCGGGCGCGCCAGGTATCGACCACCTCGCGCAAGGCTTCCGCGAGTCCAAGGTGATCCAGCGCGCTGGGTCTCAACTTGCGGATGATGCCATGGACGACGTCGTAGATATGCGCC
>JBKKAO010000309.1:0-3464 GCA_046714645.1 Burkholderiales bacterium
TGACTAGCGCCGCGCGGGTTTTGCAGGACATCATGCGTCTACTCCTTTCCATGAACCTCCCCGCTCGGGCGGGGAGCACGACGCTCCCTTCTCCCCTCGGGAGAAGGGATGGGGATGAGGGAAGAGACGCCACGACAAGTTCATGGCCGCAATTCGCGACGCGCGTGCCGTGGCGTCGCTCCCGCGGCGCGTTCATGCCGTCACCTCATCTCCTAGATAGGCTTTCTTGACCGCCGGACTGCGGCGCACGGCCTCCGGCGGTCCGGTTTCGATCACGCGGCCGGCCACCAATACCGAGATGCGGTCGGCCAGGCGGAACACCGCATCCATATCGTGCTCGATCATCAGCACGGTGATCTGGCTCTTCAATTCACCGATCAAGCTCACCATCTGCTCGGAATCCTCCGGCCCCATTCCCGCGAGGGGTTCATCCAACACAAGCAGCGTGGGATGGGTGGCAAGCGCCAGCCCGACCTCCAAGCGCCGCTGCTGGCCGTGCGAAAGATTCTTGGCCACTACATCCGCCTTGGCCTCGAGCCCGACTCTGGTCATCACCTCGGCAGCACGCTCGAACAAAGTGCGCTCCTTGATTCCCGGCCGCCAGAACCCTAAAGGGGAGTCAGAGAGGGCTTGCACCGCCAGCGAGAGATTGTCCAGCACGCTGTAGTTCAAAAAGACATTGGTTACTTGATAGGAACGCGCGATTCCAAGGCGCACACGCCGGTGCGCGGGCACTCGCGTGATGTCCTGGCCGTTGAATTCCATGCGGCCTCCATCGCACTGGACCGTGCCGGTGATTTCGTGCACCAGCGTCGTTTTTCCGGCGCCGTTGGGCCCAATCAAGGCATGCAACTCCCCGTGCGACAGCGAGAGGTTGACGCCATCGCTCACGGCGAAAGCGCCGTAGCGCTTCACCACATCGCGTAGTTGGAGAATGTCTTCAGCCACGTGCCCTGCCCCCTAGGCTCAACAACCCATTGCGCGCGAACAGCACCACACCCAGCAGCACGAGACCGAGTCCGAGCTGCCAGTAGATGGTCTCGGCGGAAAGCACCTCTTCAAGCAACAACAAGACGGCGGCGCCCACGGCCCCACCGTAAAGGTAACCCACCCCCCCCAACAACACCATGATGAGCAGCATGCCGGACTGATTCCATTGCAGGAGCACGGGGCTCGCCAACTGGCTTTGATTGACGATAAGCGCGCCCGCCAATCCCGCCAAGGCGCCGCCGATGACGAAGCACAGTAGTTTGTAGCGGTACACAGGAAAACCGATGGCCTGCGCACGGCTTTCGTTCTCTCGGATCGCTTGCATGGCACGCCCGAAACGCGCGTTCACCAAGCGCCGCAACAGCAGCATGCATGCTGCCACGAGCGCGAGCACCACGTAGTAGAACACTTCATCGGACTTGGCGTTCAGACCGAAGGGCAATTCAGAGCGCTGTGCCAAAGGCAGACCATCATCACCGCCGTATTCCTTCAGAGACACGAAGACGTAATAGATCATCTGCGCAAAGGCCAGCGTTATCATTATTAAGTAGACGCCGCGCGTACGCAGCGACACGGCTCCAATAACCAGCGCAACCAGGGCCGCGGTCCCCACGGCCAGCGGCCATGTGATCCAAGCGGCCGTTATGCCGTGGTGCATGAAGATACCCACCACATAGGCCCCAGTGCCGAAGAAGGCGGCCTGTCCGAAGCACACCATGCCGCCGAAGCCCACCAGCAAGTTCAAGCTACTGGCAGCCAAGGCGAAGATCAAGATGCGGCTCACCAGCACAGTGTAGAAGGGCTGATCGATGCGCAACATCACCATAGGGAACGCTACCAAAGCCATCAGCACGAAAGTTTCCAGCAGCGGCCACGATGGATGGTGCAATTGCGCGCGATGCATGACCTCAACCTCTGGCTGGGAATAAGCCCTGAGGACGCCAGAACAACACCGCCGCCATCAAGATGTAGATGAGGATGGAGGCCAGCGCCGGGCCAAGGTTGGAAGCCACTTGAGGCGAGAACACTTCCCGCAAGGTCATCGGCAATAGGGTGCGCCCCACCGTGTCCACGACCCCTACGAGCACGGCGCCCACGAAGGCGCCGCGGATGGATCCTATGCCGCCCACCACAATCACGACGAAGGCCAGAATCAAGATGCTCTCGCCCATGCCCACTTGTACCGCCAGCAAGGGCCCGAGCATGGCACCGGCCAGTGCGCTGAGCGCCGCACCCACGGCGAAGACAGCGGTAAATAATCTACTCACGTTCACGCCCATGGCGGCGGCCATCTCTCGATTGGAGGCTCCCGCGCGCACCCACATGCCCACACGCGTATGGCTCACGAGAAAATACAACAACAACGCCACGGCGATGCCCACCGCGATGATCAGCAAGCGATAGATGGGATAGGTCAACCCAGGGATCACTTCGACGGGACCGGAGAGCGCCTCGGGGAGATTCAGCGCCACGGGCTGCGGACCCCAGATGAGCCGCACCACTTCGTTCAAGATGAGAATCAGCGCGAAGGTCGCGAGCACCTGCGACAGGTGATCTCGCTGGTACAAGGTACGCAGCAGCGTCATCTCCAGCAACACGCCGATCACCGCCGTGCCCGCCAGGCTCCCCAACACTCCGAGCAAGAAGGACCCGCTGTAGGTCGTCAATGCCGCCGCCAGATAGGCACCGGTCATGTAGAGCGAACCGTGCGCCAGATTAATCATGTCCATGATGCCGAAGACGAGCGTCAAGCCCGCCGCCAGCAAGAACAGCATCAGCCCGAATTGCAATCCGTTGAGGGATTGCTCGGTTAAGAAAATTAGATCCATCGTAAGGCGTGAGGCGATAGGCGTCAGGTACTAGGTGTTATGCCGTGTTAGGTGCTAGGCGCCAGGGAGCAGCGCAGCGCTGGGGCTTGGCTGAGCTCTTCACGCCTCACGCCTATCGCCTCACGCCTCACCTCTCACCTCATCTTGCAGTCCTTCCCGTAGACATCGGCGTGGTTCTGCAACACTGTCCCCACCAGCTTGTTGGTGATGCGGCCGTTGGGTTCTTTCACCACTTGCCGTAGATAGAAGTTCTGCACCGGGAAGTGATTCACGTTGAACTTAAAATCCCCGCGCACGGATTTGAAGTTGGCCGCGCTCAGCGCTTTTCCTAGGGCGGCCTTGTCTTCGATCTTGCCTTTCACATCTCGCACGGCGGCATCGATGAGTTGGGCGGCATCGTAGCCTTGCGAGGCGTACAAGGTCGGCAAGCGCCCGTACTCCCTCTGAAAATCGGTGACGAATTTCTTGTTGGCGGGATTATTCAGATCGTGCGCCCTCTGTTTGGTGTTGAACACACCCACCATGGGTTCCCCCACAGCTTTGATGATGTCCTCATCGGCGATGAAGCCCGGCCCCACCAGAACGGTCTGCTTGTTGAGGCCGGCAGCCACGAACTGCTTGATGAAGTTGATGCCCATGCCGCCC
>JBKKAO010000310.1:0-5134 GCA_046714645.1 Burkholderiales bacterium
GTGACCACGAGAGGTTTTATCCAACTCGGCAGTGCCGCGAGCAACGGATCGAAAAACACCCCGGTCCCGTCGAGCGCAGGCAGTAGCACCAGGTTAGCGTCTTCTTGCGGTCTGGAGTGTCGCGCCGGTTCGCGCCAGGCTCAACAGCGGTTGCCCTACCCGAATGAGATTTCCCTCACCCAGGCTATCGGTCGGCAGGTATCCTTCCGGCGCGAGCACGATGATGGTTGAACCATGCTCGAACCAACCCATCTCCTCCCCCTTTCGAAAGGCTGCGTTGCAGCGAATGACATTCGGGCCGCGATGCTTGAGATTGAGCAACACGTCCAGAAAGTGTAGCCGGATTCCCGCCACCAAGATCGCCGCCACGGGTACTAAAGTCACCGCGTCGCCGTTGTGGTCGAGCTTCGTTCGAATGACGGCTCGTTCGTTCTTGCAGAACAGTTTTTCCACCCGTTTGAGCGCGATCGGATTGACGTTCCACGTATCGCCAGATATATACACGACCTCGTTCACGCTGCAATCGTAAGGTGCATGAAAGCGGTGATACATGCTGGACGTGATCCGCAGCGTCACGTAGTAACCGCTTCGGTGAAGATTGACAAGGCGCGGGTCGTTCAGCAGGTCCTGCAACGTATAGGGGAAACCCTTTGCCTGGATGAGCGTTGTGTCCTCGATGCGTCCGTGCGCGCCCACGATTGCATCGCAGGGACTGACCAAAACGGCCGGATCCTGATTGATGGGACGCGCGCATGGCTTGAGTTCCCGGGTGAAGCAATCATGCAAGCTCTTGAAGCTCGGCTTTTTCGCCTCCTCCAGATTCAGGTCCGCGAACATGCGCCATACGCGGATCGTCAGATCGCGAACGAGTGGATGCTCTATCTGGCTGAACCAGCCAGCAAATTTAGTCAGTAGCCGGCGCGGAATGCGATTCGTCAGGAGAAAATTCAAGTCCTCCTGCTGAAATATCTTTGCAGCGAATTCTCTGGGCGTCACGTTGTTGTAATGAAAATGAAGTACTAAGCGAAACGATGGATTACTCGCTCCCCACTCTTCTCCTCTATGTCACAAGCGGGGTATTCGCCGTCATCGGCGCACGCCGGGTGTTGGCGCGCTTGGCGCTGTCCAGAGCCAAGCACCGGTCTCTGGCCGGGCATTCGAAGCTTTCCCGGTTTGCCGCCCGCCTGATTCCTTACTACGAGTACGACGAGTCGCGGTTCTTCCAGGCCGACACGGCGCCCGACGAGGTGGCTGCTAAGCGGCGGGCAGGTTTTACCCGTCTGGCCGCGCTCTACGCGCGACGGTATGCTCGGACCAGGAGATGCACTCGGGAGGCCATGGAGAGCATCTCTGACCTCCAATTTACCAGCGCCTACCGGGTGCCATTCCAATTTAATAACTATGTGCGCAAGCACCTTGGGGCGGGCTCCTTCGTCACCGAATCCTCTGGAGTAATGGTCACGGATCTGGATGGCAACCGGCACTACGATCTGACCGGGTCCTATGGCGTCAACGTATTCGGCTACGACTTCTACAAGGACTGCATGGCGCGCGGTAGCGAGCAAGTCAAGGCGCTGGGGCCGGTGCTGGGGCCGTATCACCCCGTGGTCCAGTACAACGCCATGCGCCTCAAGCAGATTTCGGGGCTGGACGAAGTGTCCTTTCACATGTCCGGCACGGAAGCCGTCATGCAGGCGGTGCGCTTGGCGCGCTATCACACGCGCCGTTCGCATCTGGTGCGATTCTGCGGCGCTTATCACGGCTGGTGGGGAGACGTGCAGCCCGGCGTTGGCAATCCCACGCCCGCCCATGAAACCTACACCCTGAAAGACATGGCCGAGGAAACACTGCGCGTGCTCGATACCCGTCGCGATATCGCTTGTGTGCTGGTCAATCCCCTGCAAGCCTTGCATCCGAACGCGGCCGCCGCGGGGGACTCCGCCCTGGTGGATAGTTCGCGCAAAGCTCACTTCGATCGCGCTGCCTACACGCAGTGGCTGAAGAAATTGCGCGCGGTCTGCTCGCGGCGAAATATCGTATTGATCTTCGACGAGGTGTTTGTCGGATTTCGTCTGGCGATGAACGGCGCGCAAGAGTATTTCGGCGTTCAAGCCGACATGATGATCTATGGCAAGACCCTCGGCGGCGGATTTCCCGTGGGGGCCTTGTGCGGCAAGAAAGAACTGATGCGGCGTTACCGCCCGGACCGGCCCGCCGACGTGTGCTTTGCGCGCGGCACCTTCAACTCCCATCCCTATGTCATGGGCGCGATGCACGCGTTCCTTCTCGGTCTAGACACACCGCCCATTCAAACCTTGTATAAGAACTTGGATGCAACGTGGGACGCTAGGGCGCGGAGTTTGAACCGCAGGCTCGCCGAAGCTCAACTTCCCGTACGAGTAGCGAATCTGTCCTCTATTTGGACCGTTTATTACACGCAGCCTTCTTCCTATAACTGGATGCTCCAATACTATCTCCGCGCCGAGGACTTGGCCTTGAGTTGGGTGGGTACGGGCCGCCTCATATTCAGCCTGAATTACACTGACGAACAGTTTTCCGCAGTGGCGGACCGCTTCCTCGCCGCAGTACGCGCCATGCAGCAGGACGGTTGGTGGTGGGCGGATGCGTCAGCGAGCAACCAATCCATCAAGCGCCGGCTCCTGCGCGAGATGATCGCCCACCGATTCAGAACGAACCGCCACGACGTCGCTCCCAAACCTCAAGTTCCCGCCGAGGAACCAGGCTAGGCGTGACGCTCCCCGTGGCGGGGTGCAATAAGCTCACCTCTCAGAAGATGGAAGGGTGCGCTGTAGTACAACTTGATGTCATGGAAGGGGTCAGTCAGGATTTTCGTGAGCCACACCAAGCCGCTCTGCACGTCCTTTAGGAAGAACAGATGTACGGTTCGAAAGAGCAATCCACCGGCGCCGATGACGATCCATAGAATGGACATGTTGTACAAGAAGCCCGGCATGTTGGGATAGGGCGTAAGCATCCCGAATAAGGCCGGATCAAGCAGAAGAACCAAGGGCGACAAGGCCCAGATGGTGAGCAGCACCACCTTGCGCTTGAGGTTGTAGCCGACCTTGATCTCTTCCTTGTGCTCGTGTGTAGCCTGGTTGGCCTCGTCGTACCCCTTGGGTTCGAAGAAGAAGTGCCCGATCTGCCTGCTAATGATCGCGACCAGCCAACCCACCAAGGCGGCCGAGACCGGATCCGTGAACAACAACACATAAGCGCACAGAAAGCTCATTGCGCTCACAAGGTGCAACGACTGATTGATGCGGCTGTGATGATAGTAGCGATGATCGTCCCAGCGCTGGACGTTCAACTCCTGGAGGAACTTGCGCATATAAACTCCTAGTGGCGGATTGAGAGGCCGGGGGCGTTTTTATTACGGTGGGAACGCATGAATCCTTTAGCGTGCTATGTGCGCGAGCTGCCATCACTTTGCAACAATAGTCTCGCCTGCGCGCACGCGGTCGCCGGGTTTTACGAGCGCCTCAAGAGCATTGACGCCCTTGCGTTGCGGAAGCACCAGATCTACTTGAGAGCCGATCCGGATCATGCCAAATTTGGCGCCGCGCTCCACGCGATCGCCCTCCCGGAAATAGCCGTCGATGCCATTGACGGTCTTTGCCCCGATCTGCACAACGTATAGCGATAGCGCTCGATCCCGGTAGATCCCGGAGAAACGCGTTACCGTGCGCTCGTTTTGCAAGATGTGAACGCTGTTCTCGTAGCGCCGCTCGTGCCCAAGCACGGTGCGCCAATGCATTGGGCCCATGTGCGCATTCTCTCTCACGCTCGGGTGGCTGCGAATCATGTCCACAGTGGCGCTCAGAGGCGCGCGGTTGTAATGCACATCGAAAGGACTCATGAAGATTCCGATCACGATTTTCGCCTCCGTGACGTCCTCGCGCAGGATATCCTTTACGGTCGCGGAGAGCCCCTGTTTGATGACCACCACGTCCTCGCCCGGGGCCGCCTCTTTCACATAGACGACGGTGCCGTCGGCGGGACTGACAATGCCCTCTTGCGCAGGGGGCGTGCGCGCGGGGTCTCGAAAAAACCACACATAGCGCCAACCGGCATAAGCGGCCAACCCCATCGCGAGGACCGCCAGTGACCCGTAGATCAATCTTCGGCGTCGTCCCATGGTTCCGGATTCAGCACCCTGACCAGCGCCACTCCCGAGGAAAAAGGAAAGTCCAGAATCTCGAAATCTCCGCGTTTGCGCCCAAGCGTCTTGATCCAGCGTTTCACGCCCGCATGCCGCAGAAACTCCCGCACGTAGATATTGGTGTCGTGCAGAAGTAGATAGCTGTTGCGGCGCGCCTGCCGAAGCACGGCAAGAAAATCGTGGCGCACGGCGCCGTAGCTGTGATTGCCATCGATAAAAGCCACATCGATGGGCGGTAGCCCATGCTTTGCGTAATCGCCAAAGAACGCTTCACTGGTCTGCCTATGGTGGGTGACGATGTGGCCGACTCCAAATCTCGCATAATGATCACGAACCTTTTGCGGATTGTCCCATTGCGAGGTCCCGCCGATGGTCCGAAAAGGCCCATCGGCCAACAACGAAAACGACGGATCGACGAAAGTGAGCACGCCGCTTTCATTGTCCTTAAGACCCAAGGCCAAGCACACGACCGAGAATCCGAAACCGGATCCGATCACAACCACATGTTTGGGCCGCAAAGTACGTACTAGCCCGTAGTACAGAAATCCGAAACCGAGATTGAGGCTCCCTAGGTCTTCATGATGACCGAGGGGCCGCGCGTAAGTGAATATGTCGCGCAGAAGGTATTCATCAAGACTGAACTGCGATTGATTTTTTTGACTGGCCTTCAGCATATACCGGTATGAAACCAGAACAAAATGTAACTATCATGACAAATCGAGGTCGCTTTTATTGCGCGAGCCAGAGACCACGCCTCGCGGACATGGGCACTAAGGGCATCCATCGCCCATGCGTCACGCGGACGCAACAAAATCGCCATACAAAATTCACCTCGATGTGGCTCCATGAGCGGTATTTTGAGCCGATGCTATCCCCATGAAAATCATGGTCGTCACCGATGCCTGGTCACCTCAAGGGCACCTCTAATAATTCCGCATTGTAGAGTAGAGC
>JBKKAO010000311.1:0-5668 GCA_046714645.1 Burkholderiales bacterium
CTGCCGCGGGTTCATCCAAGGCAAGGAGCTTGGGCTCGGTGGCCAGAGCACGTGCAATCTCCAGGCGGCGCTGGTCGCCGTAGGAGAGTTGATTGGCGATGTCGTTGGCGCGCGAATCGATCCCCACGTAGCGCAGCAGCTCCTGGGCACGACTGGCGATGGCGCCTTCTTCCGCACGCGCCGCGCGCGTACGAAAGATGGCGCCCATCACCTGTGCGTGGGTGCGCACATGCCGCCCCACCATCACGTTCTCCAGCGCCGTCATATTGCCGAACAAGCGGATGTTCTGAAAAGTGCGCGCGATGCCTTGCACGGCCACTTCGTGCGGCGCTTGCGTGTTGAGCCTCGCACCATCGAGCCGAAACTCGCCTTCGCCGGCTTGGTAGAGGCCCGTGAGGCAATTGAACAGCGTGGTCTTACCCGCGCCATTGGGGCCGATGAGTCCGTATATTTCGCCACGTTGAATGGTGAGCGATACCGCGTTCAAGGCTCTCACGCCGCCGAAGCGCTTGGACACAGCGCGCACCTCCAGAATCATGCCGCTCACGATGTCTTAGGCCCCAATTCACGCCTTCGTGTGGAGGAAGGCCACAGGCCGGCGGGCCGGAAGCGCATCATCAACACCAACGCTAACCCGAACAGCAGCATACGGATCACTTCGGGCTCGATGATCATCTTGCCGAACAGGGATTTTTGCAGCGGCTCTACGGTGTAGCGCAGGATCTCTGGGACGAAGGAGAGCAGCACCGCGCCCGCGATAACGCCGAAGATATTGCCCATGCCGCCTAGCACAACCATAGCCAGCACCATGATGGATTCCACCAGCACGAAACTCTCGGGGCTGATGAAGCCTTGAATGGCGGCGAAGATGCCGCCCGCGATCCCGCCGAAGGACGCCCCCATGGCGAAAGCCAGCAATTTGATGTGCGTGGTGTTGATGCCCACCGTCTTCGCCGCCAGCTCGTCTTCTCGAATGGCCTGCCAAGCGCGCCCGATGCGAGAATCTTCCAGCCGCATGTTGATAACGATGGCCACGACGAGGACCGCAAGCAGCAGGTAGTAATACTTCATGGGCCCGCTGACCGGAAATCCAAACCACGTATCGGTGCCACGGAAACTCACACCGCCGATCCGGACCGGCTCGATGCGGGCGATGCCGCGCGGACCGTTGGTGAGATTGAAGGGCTGGGATAAGTTATTCAGAAAAATGCGAACGATCTCGCCGAAGCCCAAGGTGACGATGGCGAGATAGTCGCCTCGCAATTTCAACGTGGGCGCACCCAACAGCACACCGAAAGTACAAGCGATCAAGGCGCCGATGGGCAGAATCACCCAGAAGGGCAGCGCTAGCCCGAAATGCGGAGAGGCCAGCAGCGCGTAGACATAGGCGCCCACGGCGTAAAAAGCGATGTAACCCAGATCGAGCAATCCGGCGAAGCCCACCACGATGTTGAGCCCCAAGGACAACAGCGCGAACAAGATGGCGAGGTTGGTGATACGAACCCAAGCCGTGCCGGCTTGGGTTAAAGCGAAGGGCAGAATCAAGAGTGCAACAATAACGAGCCCTAGCCCTGCCTTGGCGGAGAACGAACCGGCGCGGAACCAGTGCTTCATCTCACGCCCGGTCCGCCACACGCTCGCCCAGCAAGCCCGACGGGCGAAACACCAACACTAGGATCAACACCAAGAAAGCGAACACGTCCTGATAGTTGCTGCCGAAGAGGATCATGTGCCCATCGCTTTCGCAACGCTCCGATACCCAGCCCGAAACCACCGGCCACCTGCAAAGATCCGTGAGGTCCCCGATGTAGCCCGCTCCCAAGGCCTCGACCAGGCCCAGCAGCACGCCACCGAGCATGGCACCGGCCAAATTGCCGATGCCGCCCAGCACAGCGGCCGAGAAAGCCTTGAGCCCCAACACCGCGCCCATGGTGTAGTGAGCGATGCCGTAGTAGCTGCCGAACATGACGCCTGCGATGGCGCCCAACGCGGCGCCGATCAGAAAAGTGGACGCGATGACGCGGTCCACCGATACGCCCATCAAGGCCGCCACCGAGGCGTTCTCCGCCGTGGCACGCATGGCCACACCGAGCTTGGTGCGATAGACCATGAGCGTGAGGCCGATCATTAAGCTAAGCGAGATCAAGATGATGCCGATCTGTACCGCGGTGATGGTGGCACCCGCGATCTCAAAGCTGATGATAGGCAGGATCTGCGGAAAAGCCAGATTGTTTCGGCTCCACACCAGCATGGCGACGTGCTGCAACACGATGGACATGCCGATGGCGGTAATCAAAGGCGCCAAGCGCGGCGCCTTGCGCAACGGACGGTAGGCCACGCGCTCCAATAGGTAACCGGTAGCCATGCACACCGGAATCGCCGCCAAGGTGCCGGCGAGCACGATGACGAGGGCAGGCAAGGGCACCTGCGCCCCCACCAGGGTGGTGATAACCGTAAACGACACCATGGCGCCCAGCATCACCACCTCGCCGTGCGCGAAGTTGATGAGTTGAATGATGCCGTAGACCATGGTATAGCCCAACGCCACGATGGCGTAGACGCTGCCAAGCGTTAGTCCATTGATGATTTGCTGAAGGAAGATGTCCATGAAGCTACGCGATGCACAGGCAAAAAAAAAACGGCACCACTCGGGTGCCGTTTTTTTCATGGCAGAGTTACGTTAGAAGGAACCCGCGATTACTTGGCTGGCTCCTTCGCAGGCTCGGCTACGGGCGCTGCTTCGGCTGCGGGCGCTGCTTCGGCTGCGGGTGCGGCGGGCGCTCCACCGGCGGCGGCCAAGTACTCTTCCACGGTCATGCTCTTGCCGCTCTTGATAATTGCGACGGGCTCGATCTTGCCCGCCTTCATGGTGAAGATGGTCATCTCGGCGTCCTTGCGATCGCCTTTTTCGTCGAACTCGATCAGACCGCTGGCTCCCTTGTAGCTGGCCTTTTGCAGTTCGGCCAGATACTTGGCGGGGTCGGTGGAATCGGCCTTCTTCATGGCTTCGATCAACAGATTCGCTGCGTCATAGGTGAAGGGCGCGTAGAGAATCGGATCGGTGCTGAATTTAGCCTTGTAGGCATCCAGGAAGCTTTGGCTCGCCGCCTTGGGCGGAATGCCCGCCTGCGAGCAGATCATGCCTTCGGCGGACTCACCCGCGAGTTCGGTCATCTTGTCCGTGCATGAGCCATCGCCGAAAGCGAACACCGCCTTTACGCCGAGCTCACGCGCTTGCTTGAGGAGCGGGCCACCGGTTGCATCCATACCACCGTAGAACACCGCGTCGGGCTTCTTGCCTTTGAGCTTGGTGAGAATGGCCTTCCAGTCGGTGGTCTTGTCCGTGCCTTTTTCCCGCGGCAGCACTTTCACACCCGCCGCTTTGAGAGTCTTCTCGACTTCGTTGGCGATCCCCTCGCCATAGGCGGTGGCATCGTCGATCACAGCGACTCTTTTGGGCTTAGTCTGGCTCAGCAGATAGTTGGCGACCGCGGGACCTTGCTGGTCATCACGGCCCACGACGCGGAAAATGTTTTTGAAGCCCTGCTCGGTCAACTGCGGGTTGGTGGCCGAACCGGTGATCATCGGAATGCCCGCCTGGTTGTACAGCGCTGAGGCCGGAATGGTCACGCCTGAATTCAAATGCCCGACGACACCCACGACCTTGGCGTCCACCAGCTTTTGCGCCACCGTGGTCCCGACCTTGGGATCGGCTTGATCGTCCTCCCCCATCATCTCGAACTTGATCTTCTGTCCGCCGATGTTGATGCCCGCTTGGTTGGCTTGCTCGATCGCGAGCGCGGCCCCATTCTCGTTGTCCTTGCCCTGGTGCGCGATGCCTCCAGTGAGCGGCGCCACATGGCCGATCTTGACGATGGTTTCCGCCGGGGCGGCAGGCGCTACGGGAGCCTGGGCGGCGGGTGGCGCAGCTTCTTCTTTCTTTCCGCAGGCAACTAAGGCGATGGTGATGGTAGCGGCTAGGGCGATCTTGGCAAATCCGGGCATTGGATTGCGAGAATTCATGGGGCTCCTCGTTCAACAGGTGGGCAAAAACTGCGCGGATTATTCTCCGACGTCATAAGGATGTCAAACAAATCCCTTCAATTCATTGAGTTGACGAGGCTATCTCAATCAAGGCCAGGGAATAGGCCAGGCACAAAAAAGCCGGCCCAAGGACCGGCCTCTGTATAGATAATGGGCTTAAGCTTACGGCGTCGCCAGCACCCACTTCACCAAAGTTTTGATGTCCGCGTCGGGCACATTGTTGGGCGGCATGGGGATAGCGCCCCAAGCACCGCTGCTACCGGCCTTGATCTTGCCTTCCAGCTTTGCGGCCGCGCCGGCGTCGCCCTTGTACTTGGCAGCCACCTCCTTGTAAGACGGCCCCACCAACTTCTTGTCTACCGCATGGCAGGCCATGCAATTGTACTTTTGCGCCAGCTTGGCATCCGCGCTGGCTTGACCCGCCAACACCACACCGGACGCGATGACGACGGTCATGATGATCTTCTTCATGAGACTCCTTCTCCTATGATTAAAAAAGCCACGCGATTCTAAAGGCTTTACTAGCGCAATGAAACCCACTTGAACTACGCTAGGCCACCCCATCCAGAGTCCGAATCAATAAGCTCCGGTCCGTAAGCGGCGCGAGGCAACTAACGCCCCGGCAAATCCAAGCGTTGACAGCCGAAGTGGCGGGCTTGTTCAGTACGCCGGGAAGTCCCTCCAGGTCAGCGGGAAGCCCCAGGACCAAAGTGCCCGGCCGGTAGTTTGAGAGCAGGTCTTCGGTCCAAGCGGGGAGTTGATCTCGCGAGCCGCGCAGCACGACCATGGTGGGCGGATTGAGATACTCGTCCAGCGCCACGCACAAGGAACTATGTCCGCCGGGATGCTCTCGCATATTTTGCGCGAACACACACAAGGTGCGCTCGGCGGCGGCTAGGTACCGTGATTCCCCCAACAAATGACCCAGCCTCTGTAATGCGATGGCCGCCACCCCATTACCCGCGGGAGTCGCGTTATCGTAACCGGGCTTCGGGCGCAGGATCAGATGTTCGTGATCGTGGCTGGTGAAGAAGAAACCACCCGCTTCGCGATCCTCAAATTGATCCAGTAACACCTGCGCCAGCGCAAGCGCGAAGTCCAGATCCAGCGCATGGTAGTCCGCTTGCATCAGTTCGATGAGCGCGGTAATCAGCAACGCATGATCGTCCAGATAGGCGTTCAGGTGAGCGCGTCCGTCCTTGCAGGTGGCGAGAAGCCGGTTCTCGCGCCACATGGTAGCCCTGATGAAAGCCAACGCTGCGCGCGCCTCGCCTGTCCACTCCGGCTTCCCGAGCACTCTTGCGGCGTGGACGAGCCCGTGGATCATCAGCGCGTTCCAACTCACCAGCACCTTGTCGTCACGCCCTGGGGGTACCCGCCTTTCTCTTGCCGCGAAGAGCTTGGCCTTAGCCGACTCGATCAATGTGCTCACCCACTGCACCGTCTTACCAAGTTGTTCCGCTACACTTTCTAAAGAGACCGAAACGCGTAGATGCCAGGACTCGCGCTCAAAATTAGGTGTGTCCGCCAACCCGAAGTGCAGGGACGCGGCCGCATACTCCTCCGAGGTGAGAAGGGCCTGCACTTCCTCGCGCCTCCACACATAAAACTTGCCCTCCACGTG
>JBKKAO010000312.1:0-5666 GCA_046714645.1 Burkholderiales bacterium
CACAATTGATGTTGGCACTGCCCGAGAAGGCGCGCTTGTTCCGCAAGGAGTACCGGCACCAGCAGTCCCGCCGCGCTCTGGGAGAGGCGCTCAATGCCTACTTTGAATCACGCTTCGGAAAAGCCGAACGTGCCGCCAGCGGCGTCACCAGCGAGGAGCATGGCGTGCTGGCAAGCGTGATCGCTGCGCGCTCCGCCCACGAACTGCGCAACTTTCAGGCGCGCGATGATTACTTGGCCAAGATGGAACACGGGCCCTACGGCCGCGACTACCTTAGGCTGATGACGCAAGCGGAGCTGCTGCTGGAGGAGCGGCGCTATCACGATGCCTTGAACGTGCTGTCCCGCCTACCCGAAAAACACTCGGCCGCGCTAAAACTAGAACTCCGTGCCCAGCAATTCGCCCATAACTGGGATCAGGTGCTAGCACTCCTGCCGCAACTGGAGCGCAGACAAGTCTTCGAATCCGCTGTGCTGGTGAAGCTGCGCACACACTGCCATCGAGAAAATCTGCGGCGCAAGGCTGGCGACCTGCACGCCGTAAGAGAGTACTGGAACCGGATCGCCGCCGATGATCGCCTAGATGGCCCTACGGCGAACGAAGGTGCGAAGGCGTTTCTGGCTTCGGGCGCGAAGGACGAAGCCTCCGCCCTTCTCGAGAAGGCGCTTGCGCAACAATGGGATCCAGCGCTGCTGGGCACCTACGCGGAGTGTGCCGGCCAGGACCCGAGACGGCAGTTAGAACACGCGGAATTCTGGTTGAAGGATCACACTAGGGACGGCGCGCTGCTGCTGGCCTTGGGAAAGATTTGCGCTCGCGCTTCTCTCTGGGGAAAGGCGAGGAGTTATCTGGAAGCGAGCTTGGCCATCGAGGAGGGTTTCGCCGCCCACGTGGAGCTAGCTCGATTGTTGGATTACCTTGGAGAATCCGGCCGCGTGCGAGAGCACTTGGAACGAGCGCTGAAGCTTGCCATGGAGCAGGCTAACGATTCGCGCGACAAAGAGATGCTCGTCAACAGACGCTAGCCGGATGTTGCAGCCGGGGCCGGGGTAAACGAATCGCAGAAAAACTCATCCTCCGGCAGTTGGCATTTCCCGGAGAAATCCTTCTTGGCGGCATCCACCATCACCGGCGCGCCGCAGGCATAGACCTGGTAGCCCGATAGGTCGGGGAAATCCTGCATCACGGCGCGGTGCACGAAGCCGGTACGGCCTTGCCATTGATCGGAATCGGGCGCTTCGGAGAGCACGGGAATGAAGCTGAAGTTCTCGTGCTTCGCCTGCCATTGTTGCGCCAATTCCATGCGATAGAGGTCGGCACGCTTGCGCCCGCCCCAGTAGAGCACCATCTGGCGTTGGATGCCGTTGTGGAAGGCTTCTTCGATCAGGCTCTTGATGGGGGCGAAGCCGGTGCCGCTAGCGAGCAAGATGAGGGGCTTGTCGCTGTCCTCGCGCAGGAAGAAGGTGCCCATCGGCCCTTCGAAGCGCAAGATGTCCTTGTCTTTGACGCGATTGAAGGCGTAGTCGGTGAAGACCCCGCCGGGCATGGCGCGAATGTGCAGTTCCACCGCACTATCGCCATGGGGCGGATTGGCCATGGAGTAAGCGCGGCGTTTACCGTCACGCATGATGATCTCCAGGTACTGTCCGGCGAGGAAGTTCAAGCGCTCATTGGCCGGCAGGCTCAAGGTCAGAATGGCCACATCCTCGGCGGGCCGCTCGATCTTTTGCACGCGGCAGGGCAGCTTCTTCATCTCGGGCTGGCCTGGGACGTTGATCACTCTTGCTTCGATGATGAGATCGGAATGAGGTTTAGCCTGGCAAAACAACGCGAATCCGGCGCGCTTTTCGTAGTCGGGCAGGATATGGGCGGCATATTTCCCATAGTCGATCTCGCCTTGCACGAGCTTTCCCTTGCAAGATCCGCAGGCACCGTTGCGACAGCCGTAGGGAATGGTGATGCCCTGGCGCATGGCGGCGGCCAGCACCGTTTCATCGTCATTTACTTGGATGATCTGGTTCGTGGGCCGAATGGTGACCTGGTGAGTCATCTATGTCCTCGCGTTCTAATATGCGCACGATGCGCAGACTTCTCATTGTGGGCTTCGGAGACATGGGCGCCAGAATGGTGCCCTTGCTTCGCGGGCGCTATCGCCTCTATGCCCTGGCGCGCTCGGCGGAAAGTGCCGCGCAGATACGGGCCGCCGGCGTCAAACCGGTTTTGGGCGATTTGGACCAACCGGAATCCTTGCGGCGATTGGCAGGCATCGCGCAAGACCTCCTTCATTTCGCGACCCCGCCGGGCTTCGGTGCCAAGGATCCGCGTACCGCTAATTTGATCCGGGCTCTCGCAGGGCGGCGTACTCTACCACAGCGATTTATTTACCTGAGCACCAGCGGCGTCTACGGTGACCGTCATGGCGCGGTGGTGAAGGAATCAGACCCCGTCGCCCCCGGTACGGATCGCGCGCGGCGCCGCACCGATGCCGAGCGGCAATTGCGAGACTGGGGCCGGCGATCCAAGGTGCGCGTGAGTGTGTTGCGGGTGCCTGGCATCTACGCCCATGACCGCTTGCCGGTGGAACGCTTAAAACGCGGCACACCCAGCATCCGCGCGGAGGAGGATAGCTACACCAACCATGTCCACGCCGAGGATTTGGCGCGACTCGTGCTGGTGGCTTTGAACGCAGCGCAACCGGGCCGCGTCTATCACGCCAGCGACGGGGCCTGGGTCAAGGCGGGGGATTATTTCGACCTTGTGGCCGATGCGCTGAAGCTCCCGCGACCGCAGCGAGTGAGCATGCAGCATGCGCAGGAAACCATTCCGGCCAATGCGCTGTCTTTCCTTCAGGAGTCCAGGCGGCTTAGCAACCGGCGGGTAACCGATGAATTGAAGATGGTGTTTCGCTACCCCAACGTCGCCGCAACGCTGGCGGAAGTGGCGGCGAAAGAGGAAGCACCGAAGGAAAACTAAACTGCCCCGCGAACCGTATCATCCCAGTGTGCTTATGAACGAAGCTATAGTGGTACTCACCAATTTGCCCAATCAAGCCTCCGCCGAAGCGCTCGCGCATGTCGTGGTGGAGGCGCGGCAAGCGGCCTGCGTCAACATCCTGGCGCCTTGCCGTTCGGTGTATCGTTGGAAAGGCCGGGTCGAGCAGGCCGAAGAAGTGCCGGTGCTGATCAAAACCACCATGGGCCACTACGATGAGTTGGAGCAGCTCATCCGAGACCATCACCCCTACGAACTTCCGGAGATCATCGCGCTTCCCATCGAAGCGGGATCGGTCCCTTACCTGAACTGGGTCCGCGCGGAGGTCGCATGATGAAGGTTTTGGCGGCCCTTTTGCTCGCGTGCTTGACGGCTCTCGCTCAATCTGGCGACGAGGTGTTACCGCCGGACCAAGCCTTCCGCTTTTCGGCGCGGCTGGCCGATATCGATGTGCTGGAGATCCGATACGCCATTGCCGAGGGTTATTACCTCTACCGCGACAAGTTCAAGTTCTCCTCTGATACCGAAGGCGTCACCCTCGGTGAGCCTAAGCTGCCTCCGGGCAAGATCAAGGAAGACGAATTCTTCGGCAAGGTAGAAACCTATCGCGGCGATCTCACCCTTCGCGTGCCCTTCTCGGGAGCGCAGGCCCTCGATGAGATAAAGTTCAATACGCAGTTCCAAGGCTGCGCCGACGCAGGCGTTTGCTATACGCCTCAAACGCGCTGGACCACCCTCAAACTCGCCATGGCGGAAAGTGCCAGTGATGGCGGCGTGTTGTCCAAGCTCAAGCAATTCGGCGGTCTCGCGAAAGAGGAACCTGAACAGGAGTTTCTTCCGGTAGAGCAAGCCTTCAAAGTCCGTGTCACAGCGAAGGACGCCCACACGCTCGTAGCCGAGTTCAAGCCCGCCGAGGGTTATTACCTCTACCGCGACAAGACCGGTGTCAGCATTGCGCCAGGAAGCGGCGTGTCCGTTGAGAAGCTGGCACTACCGCGCGGAGAGAAGAAATCGGATCCCAACTTTGGCGACACGGAGGTGTTTCACCGGCCCTTCCAAGCCGTGGCCTCGCTGACTCGCACTGCGGCGGCGAAGCAAAACATCGCCGTCGATCTCAAGTTTCAAGGTTGCAGCGAAAAGGGCCTGTGCTATCCGCCCACGACACAGCGTGTTCAACTTATGTTGGCACAAAGCGCCGCCCTTGCCTCGGACGCCCCCCCCACGGAGGTTGCGAGCACCGACACGCCGGCGGAAGCCCCGGCGATGCCCCCGCCCAGTGTCGCGCCCGAGGCGGCGCGCGATGAGACGTCACGGGTCACACAACTTTTTAAGGATGCCAGTTTCTGGGGCATCATCACCAGCTTTTTCGGTTTCGGCTTGCTTCTAGCGCTCACGCCCTGCGAGATTCCCATGATTCCTATCCTTTCCGGGATTATCGAGGGCCAAGGCACTCAGCTCACGCGCGCTAAGGCGCTTACGCTTTCCGCCATCTACGTGCTCGGCATGGCGCTCACCTACGCGCTGGCTGGCGTGGCCGCCGGTCTTTCTGGATCGATGCTGTCCAGCGCGCTCCAGAACGCGTGGGTGCTGGGCGCCTTCGCCGTCGTTTTCGTCGTGCTCGCACTATCGATGTTCGGGTTCTACGAAATGCAATTGCCGTCTGCCTTGCAAACCAAGCTTGCCGATGCCAGCAACCGGCAGAAGGGCGGCACCGCTGGCGGTGTGTTCATCATGGGTGTGCTCTCCGCGCTCATCGTGGGACCTTGCGTCGCGGCGCCGCTGGCGGGAGCGCTGGTCTACATCGGACAATCGAGGGACGTGGTTCTCGGCGGTTCCGCGCTCTTCGCCATGGCGCTTGGCATGGGTACGCCGCTGCTGGTGGTGGGTTGGTCCGCCGGGTCGCTGTTACCGAAGGCAGGCGCGTGGATGCAAACAGTCAAGAACTTCTTCGGCGTGCTACTACTGGCGGTCGCCATCTGGTTGGTCTCGCCCGTTATCCCTGCCATCTTGCACATGCTCTTGTGGGCGGCGCTATTCATCGTGTCCGCCGTCTATCTACATGCCATCGACCCGTTGCCATCGCATAGCTCGGGCTTTCGCAAGCTCTGGAAGGGAGTTGGGGTCATCATGCTACTCACCGGCGTGGCGCTGCTCGCGGGCGCGCTGTCCGGCGGCCGCGATCCCTTGCAGCCGCTTTCCGGTCTGAGGGCGGGCGCTGCCCCGTTGACCCATGCCACCCCCTTTGAACGCGTGAGCAGCGTGGCGGAGCTCGACCAGCGCATCGCGGCAGCAAGCGGGCGTCCCGTCATGCTGGATTTCTATGCCGATTGGTGCGTGTCGTGCAAGGAGATGGAGCGCTTCACCTTCAGCGATCCCAAAGTAGAACAGACCCTCCGGCAATTCGTCCTGTTGCAAGTCGATGTAACGCACAACACGGAGGACGATAGCGCGCTGCTCAAACGCTTCGGCCTGTTCGGACCTCCTGGGATCATCTTCTATGGGCGCGATGGTCAGGAGATGGATTATCGGGTTGTGGGATATCAGGCGCCGGAGAAGTTCTTGGGGGTGCTGCATGCGGTCAACCGGTGAAGCTAGAGACGTGTCGATTCTGGCCTTACTAGGCCCTTGTCGTTTTATCCGTCAAAGTGACGCTTTTATTCTGCGTCATTTGTGGT
>JBKKAO010000313.1:0-3779 GCA_046714645.1 Burkholderiales bacterium
CACGCGTTGAGGGTTGTCGATCTGGGCTCTCGGCGGCTCCTGGCCGCCCTCGTCACGGGCCTTGCGCGGTGAGGCGGTGGGTGATGAGCGCCAGGGCGTCGGCGTGAGGCAGGTGGCGCGGGAAGGCGAGCTTGATCGAGCGCTTCAGTTCCTCGACGCGGACAGCGATCTTCACGAAGACGCTGCGGATCGTCGCGAACGTGGCGCCGCGCCAGCGCGACTTTTTCGGCGCTGCCATGCGCAGCGAATGCAGCAGCCAATAGGCGCCCATGTGCAGGAACAGGCGGAACTGATTGGCTTGCCAGCGCGAGCACGCCGTTTTGTCGGAGCGCGTGGAGAGCTTCATGTCCTTGATCAGGTTCTCGGCAGTGCCGCGCTGGCAGTAGACCTTCTCGTAGAGATGCTTGGCCCGCCCCGCAAGATTGGTGACGATGAAGCGCGCGTCGGTGCCAAGCGCGGTCGCCTCGACGCGGGCGATCACCGTCTCCTTCTGCGACCAGCTATCGGCTGCGTACTTGAACTGATGGAACCGGCGCACGCGTCCAAGGCTTGGCTTCCAGCGCCACTGGCACTGCGCGCGCCAGGGTGCCGCAAGCGCATCGAGCGTCTTGTTGCGCGACAGGCCGAGAATGTAGTCGCAGCGCAGTTTACGCAGCAAATCCAGCACTTCCGGTGCGCAGTAGTGTCCATCGCCGCGCACCAGGATGGCAACCCTGGGCCACCGACGGCGGATACGATGAAGGACGTGGGCGAGCACCCGCGCGATCTCCTCCCCCGATGGCCGCTTGCCGGGACGGATCAGCGACAGAACCGGCTTGCCGGAGTTGGCCTCGAAGATGTGGATCGGCTGGAAACAGTGGCCACCCGCGTGCGTATTGAAGAGCGCGAGCTCCTGCTGGCCGTGCACCATGTCGCTGGTGTCGTCGATGTCGAGCACGATGTGCTGCGGCGGCGCCGCATAGCTCTTGCAGAAGAGATCGATGAAACCGGTGCCGATCTTGTAGAGCGTCCGCGCATCGGCGAGGTTCTCGAGCCGCGAGATGGTCGGCTGGCTCGGAATATCGTGACCGCTTTCGGGCGCACGCTCGCAGGCGATCAGCAGTGCCGGATCGTGGCGCAAGGCGTCGAGATCGTCGGCGTCCTCGTATCCGGCTGCGATCGCCATCATCCGCGCCGTCACCATCGCACGGTAGCTGTGGACGACGCGCAGCGGGTTGCGCGTATCCGGAAGCGGGTCGGCGATCACGGCGCCAAGGCCGAGGTGCCGGGCCACCTCGCGCAGCACCACAAGGCCGCCGTTCGACGACAGGTTGCCGGCATCCTGCGAGGTTGTGAGCGACTTCGATCCGACGGGGGACAGGCCCGGTAGAAACGGCGTAGCGTTCGTCATGGCGGCGGCGAATCCGGTGTGTGACGCGCACGCTCTGCTTCGACACCAGAATGTTACGCCAATCCAACGGCTTCGTCGCCGCCATTCGAAGCCCGCGCAAGGCTACGGCGAATAAAGTGGGCTAGGTCTTGTACTCAATTTTTTCTGGACACGAGACTCGAACAGTGATTCACGCTCCCAAACTTCGGAGCTTGGATCATGCGCTACGATCTCACCGATTTCGAGTGGAGTGTCATCGAGCCGCGGCTGCCCATGGACCGTCGGGGTCCAAAGCCGCAGAACAACCGACAGATCATCAACGGCATGTTCTACATTCTGCGCGCGGGCTCGCCCTGGCGCGATCTGCCCGAGCGTTATGGACCCTACACGACGGTTTACAATCGCTTCAATCGCTGGCGCAAAGCGGGCATCTGGGATCGCTTGATGGACGCGATCATAAAGGCCCACGACGGTCGCGTGCAGATGATCGACAGCTCCATCGTGCGGGTGCATCAGCATGCCTCGGGTCCTCAAAAAAAAGTGGAGATCGTTGTGTGGGCCGAAGTCGAGGCGGGCTCACGACGAAAATCCACGCGCGGGTCGATGCGAAAGGCCGGCCGGTCCGCCTCCTGATCTCGCCGGGCAACGATCACGACGCGGTCCGAGCCGAGGATTTGCTCGACGGGATCGAGAAGGGATGCGTCGTCATCGCCGACAAGGGTTATGACGCCGATAGCATCCGCGCCTGCATTCGCGACCATGGCGCGATCCCCAACATTCCCAACCGATCCAATCGGAAAACGAAATTCCGGTGGAAGAAAACCATTTATCGTCAGCGTAACCATGTCGAACGCTTCTTCAACAAGCTGAAACAGTTCCGGCGTATCGCCACCCGATACGACAAGCTCGGCGCCAACTTCTTCGCTTTCGTCCGACTGGCCGCCGTGCGAATTTGGCTCCGATCAATTGAGTCCACGACCTAATCTCCTTTCGTTTCTCCGCGAGGTGACGATGCGCTGCCAGATCCTCACGTCGTCGTATATACTTACTCAAGGAAGCATCGAGATCAGGCCATTAACGCTCGTTTCACTGGAATCAATTGCGATACATTAAACGTGGTAAGCTTCTACTCACGTTGCGCTATCGCGCCGAGATGCCAACACCCAAGTTGGAAAAAAAGGTAGTGCGGGTTGTCCGTGAAAGAATTCACAGGCTGCAGGCATGAAGCGCGGCTCCCTCCCGCTCGCACTCGGCGTGGCCTGCATCGTTGGCTTCACCGCCCCTTTCGCTGCAACTTTTGTTCTCGAACAACAGAGGTCTTCGCCCAACGGCGCCGACCGCCTATCGATATATTCACGCCGTGTCGGCGACGGGATGGGGGCTCTCGGAACGCGACCCAGCCCGATGCCGATCTGTTTCGGTCCGGCCCGCGAATGGCGCGGCGTGACCTGCCTGGTTGATGGTGACACCGGTTGGGAGCGCGGGCGAAAGTGGCGGCTCCAAGATGTCGATACCCCAGAGATCACCAAGTCAGCCTGCGCAAATGCGTACCAGAAGGGAATTGCTGCGCGGGACCGCCTGCAATACTTGATGAGCGCCGGGTACCGGATAGACTGGCTCGGCAGGACCGACCATTACGGTCGCCAACTCGTTCGCGTTAGGCTCGCCAATGGGAGCGACGCTGGGCGGATACTCCTTCGGGAGGGTTGGCGCAGCCGTGGCCCAAGGCCGGTGGGCGCTGGTGTTACTGACCCCGGCACCTGGCCCGCCCCAGATGTTCGGCCACTCTTGCTGGGCTCAAATTCGGGGGAGCGAGGTCTCTGGTTTCGGGTTGCGGGAAAGACGGCCGATCTGAAGGTACCGCACCGCCTGCACCCCGCCAACGAGGGGCCGATACTTACCAAAGGCCCGGAGAGCGCCCTCAAGGCCCGCCGGCGGGTAGTAAGGTGGGGAGGTTGCCGGACCGCATTCAGCCCGCGGCTGCCGGCCTGCAGCCCCGGCTGGAGCCCCGTCGAATGCGGGGTCGATCCACCCTTGCATCTGGAAATATGATGCGCTGGCCGCCCCGTGTTTGTTTTTGCGCGCGGGAGGACCCGAAAGGGGGGGTAGGGCCGGAGGCCGTTTTATTTTCTAATTTCACCCTTGGTGGAAAAAAGAAGAAGAAGACGAATAAATTGTAGAAGGGTGAAAACGGGGTCCAAAAGCGGCCTCCGGCCCTACGGGGGCTGGGGCGCGAGCCGGTTCGGGCGTTCCAGGCCCCCACTGGACGAGGCGCGGTGGAACACGTGCAGGACTGGCGCACTATTCGTGCGCTCGGGCCGACGTGCATCACATCTTCTGTTCGACGATCGCATCAGGGTTCTTCAGCCGCCTGCGGATTTCCGACCGGCGGTCATCTTCATTCAAATCC
>JBKKAO010000314.1:0-4990 GCA_046714645.1 Burkholderiales bacterium
ACTTGGTGAGTTCCGCGGAGCGAACATCCATCACCAGAATTTTCTCGTGATTACGCTGCAACGGAGCATAGAGCGCTCGCATGACTTGGGTGGCGCGCTCATCGCCGGATCCGATCACGATACGATCGGGCCGCATGAAGTCCTCCACGGCCGCGCCTTCCTTGAGGAACTCCGGATTAGCCACCACGCTATAGGACACTTTCACACCACGAGCGGAAAGTTCCTCGGCGATGGCTGCTTTCACCTTGTCGGCGGTCCCCACCGGGCCCGTCGATTTGTTAACCACGACCCGATACTCCTGCATGTAGCGGCCAATGTTGCGTGCCGCCGCGACCACATGCCGCAAATCCGCCGAACCGTCCTCACCGGGAGGAGTCCCCACCGCAATTAGCTGAAGGTTGCCGTGCTTCACGCTTTCTTCCGCGTTCGTGGTAAAGCGCAGGCGCCCCGCGGACGCGTTGCTCTTGACCAGAGCATCCAATCCCGGCTCGTGAATGGGAATGATCCCCTGTTTCAGTAGGTCGATCTTTCTTTGATCCACATCCAAGCACAGTACGTCGTTGCCCAATTCCGCCAGGCAGGTGCCTGTGACCAGGCCTACATATCCGGTGCCGATGATGCTGACTTTCAACGCTTATCTCCTCACGGACAAATTACGAACCCTTCGCGGACGCAATGCAACGAAGGGTCTCGCGCAGAACCTTGTTAGGATCGCGCGCTCGCGTAATCGATCTTCCCATCACCAAGTAAGAGGCTCCTAGTGCAATGGCCTCCTCGGGCGTGGTAACGCGCTTCTGATCCTGCGCACTCTCCCCAGCGAGCCTAATGCCGGGCGTTACCAACAAGAACTCAGTCCCGCGCTCGGTGCGTAGGCGTTTGGCTTCTTGGGCGGAACACACCACGCCCGCCAAACCGCACTGTGCGCTCAAGGCGGCGAGCCGGGAGACTCCCTCGGCAACGCTCACCCCCATGCCAACCTCGGCCAGGTCCGCATCCGCCATGCTGGTCAACACTGTAACGGCAATTAGAAGCGGGCGGCGGCCGGACATAGGCTCCAAGGCCTCACGGGCCGCCAGCATCATGCCACGCCCGCCCAGCGCGTGAACGTTGAGCATCCACACACCCAATCGCGACGCCGAGCGGCAAGCCTGCGCCACTGTATTGGGAATGTCATGAAACTTGAGATCGAGGAACACATCGAACCCCAAGGCAACCAGGCTCTCGACAAAGCTCGGGCCCGCGGCCGTGAACAACTCCTTGCCCACCTTCAAGCGGCATAGCTTCGGGTCCAGTGCAGGAACGAATTCCGCAGCCTGTTTAGCATCAGGAAAATCCAGTGCGACGATGATTTTAGGCCCCATGCTGCCCCATCAACTCGCGCTCCTCCATGCGGCGCGGCGGATAGGTCTCCCAACCGCCACAAGCCGGGCAATGCCAGTAGTATTGGCGCGCCTTGAAACCGCATTGGTCGCAACGGTACAAAGACAGTCCACGAGTATGTTGATGCACCAAGGCGCGGATCATTTCCAGATCCCGCCTGCGATCCAATGGCGCATCCAAGAGCTGGGCTTCCAGCAGCTTGTCCAACCCCATGAGCGTAGGGGTGCGCTTCAACTCCTCGCGCACGAACTCGTGGGCCCGAGCGGCGCCATCCGTGTCCAACACTGACTGGTAGAGTACATTGAATAGATCGAGGGAAGGATAGGCCGCGAGGTAGGCCTTCATCAGTGTCGTGCCCGCCTCTAACTGATTGGTCACCTTGTAGGCCGACAACATGCGTTGCGCCACCAAGGCGAGGTAAGGAGGATCCTGGCTTTCGATATTTTTCCAAGCCTCGATGGCCTGGGCCGGATTGCCCGTGGCGGCCTCCACATCACCCAACAAAAGAGAGGCGCGTGCGCACTTCCGGTTCGCGGCCAAGGCTTCACTGACGCGAGCGCGGGCGGCATCGTAGCGGGCGTGGGTGAGATCTTGCTGCGCAAGCTCGCAATAAAACTGCGCGAGATCCCGTTGGTTAGGCTGGTCTCCCTGCAAGGCGGCTGCGCGGATGAGCTCGATGGCCTTTGCCCAATCCTTCTCCTTCTCGTAAATCTCCAGGAGCATCTCGCGCGCTTGCACCTCGAAGGAGGTGCCCTTGAGCTTGAGAAAGTACTCCTCGGAACGATCCAAGAAACCTGCTTTAAGAAAATCCTGGCCCAACTCGAATAGCGCGTGCAAGCGCTGATCGGGCGCGAGATCTTCGCGATCGGCCAGATTCTGGTGCATGCGAATGGCCCGCTCCACCTCACCACGGCGGCGGAACAAATTGCCCAGGGCGAAGTGAAGCTCCACCGTTTGCGGATCGACCTTGACCACTTCGATGAAGGCTTCGATCGCTTTGTCAGGCTGCTCGTTCAACAAGAAGTTGAGGCCGCGAAAGTACGAGCGCGGTAAGGCCCGGGATTCGGTGATGAGCTGTTTGATGTCGATCCGCGCCGCGATCCATCCCAGCGCGAAGAACAGCGCGAAACCCAGTAGCAGCCAGCGGTATTCGAACTCCATGGCCTTAGGCTTGGCGATCCGCGGGGAGCCGCGTGAGCGCTTCGCGATCGGTGGGCTGCCTACGCTGTTGAGTGAGTTCGCGCCGCTGGCGGTAGAACGCCGGAAACGCAGCGATCAAGGCTAGCAGCACACCCGCGCAAAAAAATACCAGCAGCACCAGAGCGAGTGGGGCATGCCACTCGCGCCCAAGAAAAAAGCGAACGCTAATAGGATCTGAATTGCGCAGCGCGAAGCCCACTAGCAAGAGGAAAAGCGGCAGGAGAACAACCCAATAAAGATAGCGCACTCGCTAACAACTCGCTACGGACAAGAGCTTGGCGCGATCTCCCGCGCCCGCCGTGTTTGGCGATGACCTCGAGTGATGGCAACTCTCCTCAACTCTGGGTAGGTTCCCGATAGGGGATCGATGGCGTTATTAAGGGTACGAGGGCTGGGGATACGGTGCCGGCCTGATCTACCCGTTCTCGCAACTCTTTCCCCGCCTTGAAATGGGGAACGTACTTTGCGGGAACATGGACCTTTTCCCCGGACTTGGGGTTTCGGCCCGTGCGAGGAGGCCGGTAGTTCAATCCGAAGCTACCGAAGCCCCGTATCTCTATGCGATGTCCTTGTCCAAGACTCTTGGACATGGCATCGAGGATCATTTTTACCGCCAGCTCGGCATCACTGGCTACAAGCTGTGGAAACTGACTAGCAAGCTTCGCGATCAGCTCTGACTTCGTCATAGCCCACCCGGTTACTGGTTGGAGTTCTTCGTATCGAATTTCGCCTTGAGCAACGCACCCAGATTCGTGGTGCCCGCATTGGCCGGCGCATCGGCCGCATGTTTCTGCAGCGCTTCGGATTCCTCGGCCATGTTCTTGGCCTTGATGGAGAGATTGATAGTGCGATTCTTCCGGTCGATATTGATGATCATGGCATTGACGCGATCGCCCTCTTTCAAATGTGAGCGGATGTCTTCCACGCGGTCGCGCGAAACTTCGGAGGCACGCAGATAACCTTCGACATCGCCATCCAAGGTCACCACGGCACCCTTGGCATCCACCGATTTCACCACACCGTCCACCAGAGTGCTCTTGTCGTGGCTTCCAACATAGGCGGTAAAAGGGTCGCCTTCCATTTGCTTGATGCCCAAGGAGATGCGTTCGCGCTCGACGTCGATGGAAACCACAATGGCCTCCACTTCGTCGCCCTTCTTGTAGCGGCGCACAGCCTCTTCTCCGGACATGGTCCAGGAAAGATCCGAGAGATGTACCAAGCCATCGATGCCGCCGGCCAATCCGATGAACACGCCGAAATCAGTGATGGATTTGATTTGCCCCTTGACCTTGTCATTCTTACGAAAGGTACCGGCAAACTCTTCCCAGGGATTGGGCATGCACTGCTTCATACCTAGTGAAATGCGGCGGCGCTCTTCGTCGATTTCCAGAATCATCACTTCGACTTCATCGCCCATCTGTACCACACGGGACGGATGGATGTTCTTGTTGGTCCAATCCATCTCGGAAACGTGCACCAAACCTTCGATGCCCGACTCGATCTCGACAAAGGCGCCGTAGTCGGTCAGGTTGGTCACCTTGCCGAACAGGCGCGTGCCCTGCGGATACCGGCGCGCGATGCCGACCCAGGGATCCTCGCCCAATTGCTTGAGGCCCAGGGACACCCTATTCTTCTCTTGATCGAACTTGAGGACCTTGGCTTCCACTTCGTCGCCCACGGTAAGGACTTCGGAAGGATGCTTGACGCGGCGCCAGGCCAGATCGGTGATGTGCAGCAAGCCGTCGATGCCGCCCAAGTCCACGAAGGCGCCGTAGTCGGTGATGTTCTTCACCACGCCCTTGACCGTGGAGCCCTCTTGCAGGTTGGACAGCAATGTCTCGCGTTCGGCGCCTTGGGTCGCCTCGAGGACAGCCCGGCGAGACACCACGACGTTGTTGCGCTTACGATCGAGCTTGATGACCTTGAAGTCCATTAGCTTGCCTTCGTAAGGATTGGTGTCCTTAACCGGACGCAGATCCACCAGGGAACCGGGCAGAAAGGCACGAATGCCGTTGATCATCACGGTCAGGCCGCCCTTGACCTTGCCGTTCACCAAGCCTTGCACGATGGCGCCTTGTTCGAGAGCCGTCTCCAAACTCATCCACGCGGCCAAACGCTTGGCCTTCTCCCGGGACAAGCGCGTCTCGCCATGACCATCTTCGAGGGAGTCGATGGCGACTTGCACAAAGTCGCCTTCCTTGACTTCCAACTCGCCACGGTCGCTCCTGAACTCTTCGAGAGGAATATAGCTCTCGGACTTAAGTCCCGCGTTCACGACAACGAAGTTGGCATCCACGCGCATCACTTCTGCGGTGATGACCTCGCCGGTGCGCATTTCCTTGCGCGACAGGCTTTCTTCGAACATGGCGGCGAAACTCTCGGCGCCGCCGGCGGCGAGAACGTTGGATTT
>JBKKAO010000315.1:0-11050 GCA_046714645.1 Burkholderiales bacterium
CTCTCCAGCGTACAACAAAGCACCAGCCCCCTGTTTCTTCCTGCCGCCCGCCCGCCGAAGAGCGGGTCGCTGGGCTCATACCATATTGGATAAGACTAAGCAGTTGATGCTCCCGCCGGAACTCGCTACCATCACGCGCTTATTGGGATCCCCCGGGGATCACCCATACCCTTACTGTCAAGAGGTCAATATGGACGCGCAAGAACGCATTCGCAAGCAAGTCACCGAAAACAAAGTGGTGCTGTACATGAAGGGCACGCCGGAGGCTCCGCAATGCGGGTTTTCCGCGACGGTTGTGCAGATTCTCGAGGCCTGTGGGGCGGAGGATGTGGCCACCGTCAACGTGCTGGCCGACGCCGAAATTCGCCAGAGTATCAAGGAGTTCGCCAACTGGCCCACCATTCCGCAGCTCTACATCAATGGCGAGTTCGTGGGTGGCGCCGATATCATCCGCGAGATGTACGAGAACGGCGAGCTGGAAAAAATCCTCAAGGGCTGAGCCGCGTAATCAGGCTGTATTCGAAGGGCTGGCAAAGCGCCAGCCCTTCGTTTTTCTGAGGCAAGATGTCATGGCGTCCACCAGAATTGAACGATTTCCCGAACTACGCTCAGCTGTGCGTAGCCTGTGCAAAACTTTCCTGCCCGAGTATTGGCGAAAGCTCGACGAGGAGCGCGCCTACCCGGAGGCCTTCGTCAAGGCGTTGACCGGCGCGGGCTGGCTGTCTGCATTGATTCCCGAAGAGTACGGCGGATCCGGCCTAGGTATCACGGAAGCCTCGGTCATTCTGGAAGAGGTGAATCATTCGGGGGGCAACTCCGGGGCTTGCCACGCGCAGATGTACATCATGGGCACGCTGCTGCGCCATGGGTCGCCTAAGCAAAAGTCCAATTACCTTCCCAAGATCGCCAAGGGCGAGATTCGCCTGCAATCCTTTGGCGTGACAGAACCTAGCACGGGCTCCGATACCACCAAGCTCAAGACAACCGCCGTGCGCAAGGGCGATCGTTATGTGGTCAACGGACAGAAGGTGTGGACATCGCGCATTCAGCATTCGGATTTGATGCTCTTGCTCGCGCGCACCACACCGCTACCGGAAGTGAAGAAGAAATCCGAGGGCTTGTCTGTTTTTCTTGTGGACTTGCGGCAAGCCATTAGCAAGGGTATGACGGTGCGCCCCATCCGCAATATGCCCAATCACGAAACCAATGAGGTGTTTTTCGACAATCTGGAAATCCCCGCCGAGAGTCTTCTTGGCGAGGAGGGCAAGGGTTTTCGTTACATCTTGGACGGCATGAATGCCGAACGTATCCTGATCGCCGCCGAATGTGTGGGCGACGGTCATTGGTTCATAGAGAAAGCGGTGAACTATGCCAAGGAGCGGGTCGTGTTCGACCGTCCCATCGGCCAGAACCAGGGTATTCAATTCCCCATCGCAAGGGCGCATATCAATGTGGAAGCGGCCGATCTCATGCGCTTTCGCGCAGCCGAGCTGTTCGACCGCAAGGAACCCTGCGGCGCCGAGGCGAACATGGCCAAACTGCTGGGCGCCGATGCATCCTGGGAGGCCGCTAACGTATGCCTGCAAACCCACGGCGGTTTCGGCTTCGCCGCAGAGTACGACGTGGAGCGCAAGTTTCGTGAGACCCGGCTCTACCAAGTGGCGCCTATTTCCACTAATCTGATCCTGTCCTATATCGGTGAGCATGAGCTGGGGCTGCCGCGGTCCTATTAGCCGAGCGTTGCGCTGGCCAGCGCACTTTGGCACCCGAGCGATTCTCGAAGGAAATATCCCAAAATGATGGCCTTGGTGCGGCTCTCCCTGCGCCGCCCTTACACCGTCGCGGTGTTGTCCTTACTGATCTTGTTGCTGGGCGCGCTTTCCGCCTCGCGCATGATCGTGGATTTCTTTCCGCGCATCGATATCCCCATCGTCTACGTGGGCTGGCAGTACACCGGGCTGTCAGCCGAGGAGATGGAACGCCGCGTAGTAATCATTAGCGAGCGCGCTTATTCCACTACGGTGGCCGGAATAGAGCGCATCGAGTCCACCTGCATTCCGGGCATTGGGCTGGTCAAGGTGTACTTCCATCCGGGGATGGACATCGGCGCCGCCATATCCCAGATCAACGCCATCAACGGCACCATCTTGCGCATCTTGCCGCCGGGCATCTCGCCGCCCGTCATCATTAAGTACAACCCCGCCACGGTGCCCATCGTGAACATGACCTTCTTCAGCAAGACGCTGCCGGAAGGGAGAATGTTCGATCATGCCTTCAATTTTGTGCGGGTAAAGCTCTTCACCGTGCCCGGCATGCAGGTGCCCGCACCCTTCGGCGGGCGCTTGCGCCAGATCTCGCTGGACTTGAACCCGAGTCTAATGCAGGCCAAGGGCGTTTCACCCAACGATGTGATTCAAACCCTGCAAACCTCCAACTTACTCATCCCTTCCGGCACGGCGCGCATCGGCACCACCGACTACAACGTGCTGATGAATTCCAGCCCGGCCACCGTGGAAGAGTTCAACCGCTTGCCGCTCAAGATCGTGAACGACGTTCCGGTGCTTATGGGCGATGTGGCCAAAGTGGAAGACGGCTTCGCGGTCCAGAACAACATCGTGCACGTGGACGGGCGGCGCGCAACCTATCTCACCATCCTGAAACACGCCGACGCTTCCAGCCTCGCGGTGGTGGAAGCGACCCGCGCATTGCTGCCCGAAATTCAGGCCGCGGCACCCGAGGGTATGGAAATCAGCCTGGATTTCGACCAGTCGAAATTCGTGCGTGCGGCCATCAAGAACGTCAGCTTCGAAGCCGTGCTGGCCTCACTGCTGGTGAGTTTGATGATCTTGGTGTTCCTGGGCAGTTGGCGCAACACCATCGTGGTGATCACCTCCATTCCTTGCGCAATGTTCGCCGGCATCATTTGCCTTTACCTCACTGGCAACACGATCAATCTCATGACCTTGAGCGGGTTGGCGCTGGCAACCGGGATCTTGGTGGATGATGCCACCGTGGCGGTGGAAAACATTCACCGGCATCGCGCGCTGGGCCAGCCTCTTACCGTTGCCATCCTCGATGGCTCGCGCGAAGTGGCGATGCCGCGCACCATGGCGACGCTCGCCATATGCATCGTGTTCTTCCCGGTGGCGTTCTTGTACGGCGTGTCGAAGTACCTGTTCACGCCCTTGGCCCTGGCGGTGGTGTTCTCGCTGCTGGCCTCCTACCTCTTGTCTTTCACATTGGTACCCATGCTGTCGCGCTTCCTGCTGGAAGGCGAGCACCATCACGAGGGGTCCTCGCCCAAGACCTTTGGGCAGCGCTTCAGCCGTGCGCGCGAGAACCTGTTAGACGGCTCGACCAACCTGTACGGTTCCGTGCTTGCTGTGATTTTGCACCACCGCGTATTCGTGGTGGTGATGATGGTGGTGATCGGCGGCGCCAGCGCCTTGCTGTTGAAGGTGGTCGGATCCGACTTCTTCCCCGCGGCCGATGTGGGCATCATGAAACTGCATTACCGCGCCCCGGTGGGCACGCGCATCGAGGAGACCGAAGAACTCGTCCTACGGGTGAACGATGAAATTCGCCAAGTGATTCCGGAGCAAGAGCTCGATCGCATCAACAACATGGTGGGCGTGCCGCTGTTCTTCAACTTAACCCTGGTGCCCACCGACAACATCAGCGGCATGGATGCGGACGTCCTCATCTTGCTCAAGAAGCCGCACAAACCGGTCTCGCACTATATGCGTGAGATCCGAAGCAAGGTCGCGCCGCTATTCCCCGGTTCGACGTTCTACTTTCAGAACGCCGATATCGTGACCCAAGTGCTCAACTTCGGCCTGCCCGCACCCATCGACATTCAAGTCCAGGACAGCAACTTCGAACGCGCGCAAAAGTACGCCTCGCGGGTCAAGCTGGCGCTGGAGCAAACCCCCGGCACGGCGGACGTGCGCCAGATGCAGGTGCTCAACTACCCCGCGCTGCGCTTGGAAGTGGACCGGCTGCGCGCCGCGCGCATGGGGCTCACGCAGCGCGACGTGGCCACCAGCGTATTGGTGTCGCTTTCCTCCAGCGCCATCATCAGCCCGTCTTATTTTCTCAACCCCAACGGCGTGAACTACACCGTCGCGGTGCAAACGCCGCAAGATCGCATCTCGACGGTGGAAGAGTTGATGGCGACGCCCATCACCCCAATGATAAGTTCGATGGTGGTCCACAACGCCACGCTTCAACCCACGCAACAGCAAAGCGGCCCCACCATTACCTTGGGCAACGTGGCCGCCGTGAAGCCTGAAACCAGCTACCAATCGGTTAGCCATTACACCGTGCAACGAGTCATCGATATCGCCGCAAACGTGGACGGCCGCGACTTAGGCGGCACCGTCACGGACATCCAGAAGAAGATCGACGACATCACCCGCGAGGAGGATTTCCCTAAGACCGCGAAGATCATCGTTCGCGGCCAGCACGAAGTGATGCAGGCCTCCTTTAAAAGCATGATGCTTGGTCTTGTGCTCGCCATCGTGTTGGTCTACGCGCTCTTGGTGATCCTATTCCAGAGCTGGACCGATCCGTTCATTATCATGATGGCGGTGCCCGGTGCGCTGATCGGCATCCTATGGATGCTGGCATTGACGGGCACCACGCTCAACGTGATGTCCTTGATGGGTGCCATCATGGCGGTCGGAATCGGAGTGGCGAACTCCATCCTGATCGTGAGCTTCGCTAACGAATTGCGTGCCGCCCATCCCGAAATGGGTCCCATCGACGCGGCCGCCGAGGCCGCCAAGACACGGCTTCGGCCGGTGCTGATGACCGCCCTGGCCATGATCATCGGCATGGTGCCCATGGCTCTAGGACTGGGCGAGGCAGGAGAGCAGAATGCCCCGCTAGGGCGCGCGGTGATCGGCGGTTTGCTGATGGCGACGGTTTCCACCTTGGTCGTGGTGCCGGTGATCTACACCTTCCTTCGCAGGAAGATGCCGGTGTTGCACCGGCTCGACGACCGGTTCGATGCCGAATCGCGCGGCGAGAAATTTGAATACTGAGGTTGGATATCGAGCATGGCTAAGTCTGACGGCCCAAAATCTTTCGCGATCTTCTATGTGCTGGGTTTAGCACTGCTCATCGCGGTGGCCGGTGCGGTGTGGTATTTCTGGAAAGGCCAGCAAGCGCATCAATCCGAAGAGGCCAAAGCACGCGAGAGCGCCTTAGCGGAGGGACCCAAAGTCGCCGTGGTCTCCGCGTGGAAGGGCGCCAGCATTCGCAAGCTCATCTTGGTGGGCGAGGCACTCCCCGACAAGCAAACCACGATGTATTCGCAAGTGAGCGGCTATCTTGCAAAGATCGCCGTGGATGTGGGCGATAGAGTCAAGGCGGGACAGTTCATCGCGGAGATCCAATCGCCCGAGATCGACCAGCAGATGAATACGCTCAAGGCCAGCATCGAGAACAAGCAAAGAGTACTCGAGCGAACGAAGGATTTAGCCGCGCAGGGTTTCTTCTCCAAACAGTCCCTGGACAATGCGCAAACGGAAGTCAAGGTGGCCCAAAGCCAATTGAATGAGTTAAGGACCGTAAGCCGTTTCCGTGTACTCAACGCGCCCTTCGCTGGAGTGGTAACCAAGCGCTACGCGGACCCGGGCGCGCTGGTGCAAAACGCCGCCACCAATCAAACCTCGGCGCTGCCCATCGTCACTATCGCGGATACGACCAAACTGAAAGTATCGGTCTATGTGGAGCAAGGCGAAGCGCCCAACATCAAGCCAGGCCTGGAGGTGGAGATCGTCGATGCCTCCGATCCGGCGCGCAAAGTGAAAGGTAAAGTCAGCCGTGTCTCGGGTGAACTCGACGCCAGGACGCGCACTCTATTGACGGAAGTGGATTTCGACAACAGCAAAGGCGAGTTCGTCGCGGGCAGTTTCGTTAACGTGAACCTGTTGATCCCAGCCACCCCCTACATAGAGGTTCCCGCCAGCGCGCTGGTGTCGCGTGACAAGAAGAGTTTCGCCGCCGTCGTTGGCTCAGACGCGCATGTTCAGTTGCGTCCCATAGAGGTAGCGGGCACGGACGGCAAGGTCTTGCGCATAGCGAGCGGTGTGGCCGAAGGAGACCGGGTCGCGCTGAGCCTTCCCGCCAGCGTGGAAGACGGCGCGAAAGTGAGCCCGACACCACCTCCACCGGGAACGCCGGGTGTGCCGGCCGCTGCCCCGGCGCCTACGCCCGCTCAACCTGCAAAGCCCTAACCAGACAAGTCGTGGTAGGGCGGGTGTCGACTACGCTAACAAGCAAAGACCAAGTTACCATCCCGAAACGAATCCGGGATGCAATGCGCGATGTAGTGGATCTGCTAAAGATGGGTTGCTGCCTCGAATCGTGGCAATATTCTCGGATCCGGTGCAATGGGTCTGTACGGGGCAAACGGTAGGAGAGATGGAAAGGATAGGTCATGGGTCTACGTCTTGGTTTGACCGTTGGCGGTGCCGGTAGCGCCGCCCAGATGGAACTGATCCACGAGGCGGAGCGTCTCGGCTTCGATTCCGTGTGGTGTAGTGAGGCCTACGGTGCTGACGCGGTGTCCTGTCTTGCATGGATCGGCGCTCGTACCGAACGCATCCGGATCGGATCTTCCATCCTGCAGATTCCTGCGCGCACGCCTTCCATGACGGCCATGACGGCCATGAGCTTGGATCAACTCACGGGCGGGCGCTTTATCCTCGGACTCGGACCTTCGGGTCCGCAGGTGGTCGAAGGCTGGTACGGTGTGCCCTATGGCAAACCCATCGCGCGCATGCGTGAGTACGTGTCCATTATCCGTGCTGTCCTGGCGCGTGAAGCGCCGCTTACGCATCAAGGCGAGCACTATCAAATTCCCTATACCGGGCCGGGTGCGACGGGTCTCGGCAAACCCTTGAAGAGCATTCTCCACGGCCGGAGCGACTTACCTATTTACACGGCTGCCATCACCCCGAATGGACTTGCCTTGGCTGGCGAGATTGCCGATGGAGTGCTTCCGCTTATGGTGGATCCCGAGCGTACCGATATCATCGAGCCGCACGTGCTAGAAGGCATGCGCCGGGCGGGACGCCAGCCCGATCTCGCGAAGTTCGATATCGCGCCCTATGTTCCGGTCAGGATGGGAGAGGATCTCCCGCAGTGCCGCCGGCCCATAAAAGAGTGGCTGGCGCTCTACATCGGCGGCATGGGCGCGCGCGGGAAGAACTTCTATAACGATTACGCCCGGCGTTTGGGCTATGAGACCGAGGCATCCACCATCCAAGACTTGTTCTTAAGCGGGCGCAAAGCGGAAGCGGCCGCCGCGGTACCCGATGCGCTGATCGACGCGGTCTCTCTCGTTGGGCCGGCAGCACGCGTTCGCGATCGTTTGGGTGCGTGGAAGCAGGCTGGCTTGCGCGGGAGTGTGGGTACGATGATTCTGATGATGGGCGGCAAGGATGAACTGCGTTTGGTTGCGGAAACCGTTGCGGCTTAGCGGGTACACCCAATGAACTCCGGCGCTATACTGGTTTTTGAAAGGATTACTCGCTGAATATGCGCAGCCATCATGACATGGGCGGCTTGCCCGCCGGTCACATTGAACCCACAGAGCACGACTACGCCTTATGGGAAAAGCGCGTGGACGCACTCATGGTGTTGCTATCCAAGAAGGGTATGTTGACCGTCGACGAGTTGCGCAAGAACATCGAAGGCCTTGGCCCCAAGGCCTACGACGATATGACCTACTACGAGCGCTGGATCTACTCCATCGGCCAGACCCTGCTCCAGCGCGGAACCTTCACCATCGACGAACTGGGTCGCAAGATCGAAGAAGCTAAGGCGCGCGGCCATGGCTGAGGCACGCACGCCGTGCTTCGCGCCAGGCGATCGGGTATCGGTGCGCATCGCCTATCCCATTGGCCACGTGCGCACGCCCTACTACATTCGCGGTAAACGAGGCGTGATCGAGCGCTTGTGCGGCATTTACGCCAATCCGGAAGAGCTTGCCTATGCGCGTTCGGGCACGCCGAAACAACCCTTGTATCGAGTTCGGTTTCTGCAACAGGACGTGTGGCCAAGTTATCGCGGTAACGCACAAGACAGCGTCGATGTCGAGATCTACCAGCACTGGCTGGAACCCGGGGCTTAAACGAGGAATTGTCATGGCACACGAACATCACCACGACCATAAAGATCACGACCATGTACCTCACAGCCCGCCGCGACCGGACCTGGATGACCGCATCACCTACTGGCGCGCCATGGAAATCGCCGTGCGCGAGCTGTTGATCGAGAAAGGGCATATCACCGCGGAAGAAGTGCGCAAACAAGTCGAAGACATGGACAACCGTTCGCCGGTGTTGGGCGCTCGCGTCGTCGCTCGTGCCTGGACGGATGCTGCCTTCAAGCAGCGCTTACTGGCCGAAGGCAATGATGCGGTGGAGTCGCTGGGAATCGACCGCGGCCTGTACAAGCTGGTCGTGGTGGAAAATACGGACACGGTCCATAACGTCGTGGTGTGCACGCTATGCTCCTGTTACCCAAGGTGGCTACTAGGACTCCCTCCCGACTGGTACAAGAGCCGCAGCTATCGCTCTCGCACCGTGAGCGAGCCGCGTGAAGTGTTGAAGGAGTTCGGAACCATAGTCCCGGAGGATGCCGTCATTCGCGTGCACGACTCCACCGCCGACATGCGTTATTTGGTGTTGCCAAAACGCCCCGCCGGAACGCAGGGCTGGAGCGAAGACCAACTCGCTCAACTCATCACGCGCGATTCGATGATCGGCGTGGCACATCCACCTAATCCGTAGCCACGTGCGAGCACTGCTTCCCCTTCAAGGCGTCACCGTAGTCTCTCTAGAGCAAGCGGTCGCCGCCCCCTTCACTACCCGTCAATTGGCAGACCTCGGCGCCCGCGTCATCAAAATAGAACGTCCGGGAGCGGGCGATTTCGCCCGCGGTTACGACAAGACCGTGCTCGGCCAATCCTCCCATTTCGTCTGGTTGAATCGCTCGAAGGAAAGCCTCACGCTGGACGTGAAACACCCGGATGCCCCGGAGATCTTGCACCGGCTGCTCTCGAAAGCCGATGTGTTCGTGCAGAACCTGATACCCGGCGCGGCGGCGCGGCTGGGACTCGGATCCGATGTACTGCTTGAGAACTATCCGCGCATCATTGCCTGCAACATCTCCGGCTACGGTCCTGACGGCCCCTACAGCGAGAAGAAGGCCTACGACCTGCTCATCCAATGCGAGTCGGGAATGGTTTCCGTTTCGGGTACCCCCGATACGCCCAGTAAGGCCGGCATCTCCATCGCCGATATCGCCGCGGGCATGTACGGCTACACCGGCGTCTTGACGGCGCTTTATCAACGCAGCCGCACAGGTCAAGGCACTAGCTTCGATGTGTCCATGTTCGAGGCTCTAGGGGAGTGGATGGGGTTCCCCGCTTACTTTACGAACTACGGTGGCAGTGCTCCGCCTCGCACCGGCGCTGCCCACGCCACCATCTACCCCTACGGACCCTTTGGCGCGGGCGATGGCAAGACGGTGTACTTTGGGATTCAGAACGAGCGCGAATGGGCGAGCTTTTGCGCCATTGCTCTGGAGCAACCGCAACTCGCCGCCGATCCACGCTTCGATTCCAACGCGCAACGCAATGCCCATCGAGCGGCGTTGAGCGAAATCATCAACACCATATTTTCCAAGCTCACCGCCAAGCAATTGATTGAGCGCTTGGACAAGGCGCAAATCGCTAACGCGCGGCTAAACACCATGCAAGAGTTCTGGGACCACGAGCAGTTCAAGGCCCGCGACCGCTGGCGCAGTGTAGAAACTCCAAGAGGCCCTATCAAAGCGTTGATACCTGCGGTAACCATGAAGGACGTGGACGCGCGCATGGATCCCATCCCTGCCGCCGGCCAGCACACGCACGCGATCCTTGAGGAGCTGGGGTTCGACGAGGCATTTGTCAACCGTCTAAGCCAAGACCAAGCGATCTAGCGCCGCCTATCCCTTCAGCGCGAAGGGGTTGGGCAGTTTGTTCTTATCATTGGGTACGTTCCGCGTCGGTGCGCGAAGCGCCCCGGATTGTGTGCCCAGCTCCCTCAAGTTCGCGCTATAACTAGAAGTTTGGTCCCAACGAGGTGTCAGACTCGCGCGGGGGGAATTACGCCTTGAGTATCGGGAAATAATCCCAATTTAGCTGCTTGCAGCCCCGATGCGCTGAACCGACAATAGCGGCCCGCGTCATATAGCGGAGTAGTTAAGCCGCCGCAATTAAATGGGACGCGGCGGGTTAGTCGATAAAGGAAAGAGGAGAATTCGTGGGCTTACTGGCCAACTCAATGGCCAACCCCGAAGCTGCCTTCGGGGTAGCGGGGGTTGGGTTTTCGGATGCGCAGCCGCAGCGGCAAGGCACGTGGTTGTCATTCGCACTGGTCGCCGCTTTGCATGTGGCCGGCCTCTACGCCATCGCCACTTGGACCCCTCGTTCCGAGTGGCAGAAGCTCTGGAAGTCGGTGGAGGTCACGCTCATTGAGGAGGAGGCGCCCAAGCCGGCGGAAGTGAGGTCTATCGAAGAGCCGCCCGCGCCCCAGAAACCGCAAGTGGTCGAGCGCAGGCCTGTGCCGCCGCCTCCTCAACCCAAGGTGGAAGAGAAACCCGTTGTGCCCGAGCAGCCTGCTCCGGTCATGGCAGCGGCACCGAATACTCCCGCCGTAGTGGAAGCCCCTAGGTTCGTGGTGCCGCCTCAGCCCGAGGCGGCGCCGCCACCGCTTCCCGTGCCGAAAGTGCAAGTTGCGCCAGTGCCTCGGACAGTGGCCAAGGTGGAGTTCATTCGCGCGCCTGATCCGGCCTACCCGATGATGTCGCGCCGCTTAGGCGAGCAAGGAAAAGTGATGATCCGCGCCCTTGTGGATGAGCAAGGACACGCGATCGATGTCGCGATTCAACACTCTAGCGGGAAGCCTCGCTTGGATGAAGCCGCGAAGAAGGCGGTGATGAGCGCATTGTTCAAACCCTATCGCGAGGACGGCAAACCCGAGCAAGTCTATGT
>JBKKAO010000316.1:0-4105 GCA_046714645.1 Burkholderiales bacterium
AATCCTGGTATCGGATAGGAGCGGACCCGTAACGATTGCCCTCATCGCGCGTTTGGAGGATCATATTCCCGCATAGCACGACGAATAACGAGAGGAGACCCCGATGAAAACCCCATGGATATTTTTACTAAGCGGCGCCCTGATAAGTACCAACGCCTGCGCGGCTGACGCCAATCACGCCCGGTACCTCGCCTCCACCTGTGCCAACTGCCATGGAACGGACGGCAAGTCCGTGGGCTCCGTGGCAAGCCTGGCTGGCCAATCGGCCAACGACATTCTGACTAAGCTATCCGAGTTCAAGGACGGGACGCGGCCGGCCACCATCATGCATCAGATCGCCAAGGGCTATACAGACGAACAGCTTAAACTCATCGCCGAGTTTTTCTCGGCTCAGAAATAGGAGGCGCTCATGACCAATCGACGCGGTTTCATCAAGTCCGCCGCTGCGGTAGCTGGCACAGCCATTACCGGTTTCCCCGCCATCGTCCACGCAATGGGACAAAAGAACGTGGTGGTGATCGGCGGTGGTTACGGTGGCTCGACCGCTGCCCGCCACGTGATGCGCTGGGGCGGGCCGAAATTTCGTGTGACGCTTATCGAACGCAACACACATTTCGTTTCCTGTCCGCTCTCCAATCTAGTGTTGGGCGGCAGCAAGACGCTTGCGGACGTGACGCGCTCCTATGATGGGTTGCGCAAGGAACTCATCATGACCGTGCAAGACGAAGCCATCGCCATCGACCCGGCCGCGCACCTTGTGAAACTCAAGGGCGGGCGCAGCATCGACTACGAACGCCTCATCGTTTCTCCTGGGGTGGATTTTCTGTGGGACCAAGTACCCGGTATGAGTAGCGCCGAGGCGCAAGCCAAGATCCTGCACGCTTGGAAGGCGGGCCCGCAGACCGTGGCCTTGCGCAAGCAATTGGAAGCCATGGCCGATGGTGGTGTGTTCGCTATTTCCATTCCTCTGGCACCATATCGTTGCCCGCCCGGACCCTATGAGCGGGCCTGCCAGGTTGCGCACTACTTCAAGCAACACAAGCCGAAATCAAAGGTGCTGGTGTTGGACGCCAACGAGAAGATCGTATCCAAACCCGCTCTATTCGAGAAAGCCTTCAAGGAGCGTTACGCGGACATCATCGAGTACCGGCCCAACAGCAAGTTGGTGGGAGTGGACGCAGCGACCAACACTGCGAAGTTCGAGTTCGACGACGTGAAGGTTGACGTGTTGAATGTGGTGCCGCCGCAGCGGGCGGCCGACATCGCGAAGCAGGCCGGGTTAATCACCGCCAACCAAAAATGGTGCGAAGTGAATTGGTTATCCATGGTGTCCAAGGCCGATCCGGACATCCATGTTTTGGGCGACGCCACGCAGTCGGGGCCCATGATGCCCAAGTCCGGCCACATGGCGAACCAACATGGCAAGCTGGCCGCGGCCGCCATCGTCAATATCATGAATGGCAAGGAACCCAATCCCGCACCTGTGGTCATGAACACCTGCTACAGCTTCGTCGATGATAAGAGCGTGATCCACGTAGCCTCGGTGCATCAGTACAACAAGGAGAAGAAGGTCGTGGAACCGGTGCAAGGTGCCGGGGGTGTATCCAAGGAAGCTTCGGAGTTGGAGGGTGAGTACGCTTTCTCCTGGGCGAAGAACATCTGGGCGGAAATGCTGGGCAGCGCCTAAGCGGCACTCACCGCGCCTTTTTTGCCGCAACACTTCTTGGTGGGCTTGGCATGGGCCCATTCGATCACGGCATCGTGAAAAGCTTGGGATGACTGGGCGCCCGGTCCATTCACCAAGCACACCACGACCACCAGCCGGTCTTGCTCATCTTGCACGTAACCCACGCTGGCGCGTACGCCGTCGAGATACCCGGTCTTGATATGGGCGCGGCCGGCGGCGGTACTGTCCTTCAAGCGCTTGCGCATGGTGCCGTCGATGCCGCTGAGCGGAAGCGATGCGATGAATTCCGGTGCGAGGGGAGATTTCGCGGCGAACAGCAATAGCTTTCCGAGATGAGCGGGGCTAATGCGTTCCAAGCGCGAAAGACCCGATCCGTTCTCCACCACCAGTTCCGGAAAATCCATGCCTTGCTCTTTAAGCCAGCGCTTGAGGGCCTGTGCGGACTTCTCGCTATTCAGCGGCGGAGCGTTCTCGGGAAGTCCCAGCGCGAGGTAGAGCTGCCGTGCCATGACGTTGTTGCTGAACTTGTTTATGTCGCGAATGAGTTCAGAAAGGGGCTCCGATTCATGCGCTGCCACCAGCACGGCATTATTCGAGCCGATGCCATCGCTCACCTGCCCGGAGAGTGTTCCGCCCAGTTCGCGCCAAAGCTCGCGGAACAATGCCTCGATGTATAAGGGCGAGGACAGGGGACTGTAGTTGCGCGAAGTCTCTCCGCAAGAAATGGGGAACTCGCCCTTGAACAAGAGTTGGGCGGAGCCGGCCTCGTGAGTGGGGTCCTGCGGCCAATCGGCGCAGGCCGTGTCCACCGCCTGAAGTTCGTTGAGCAAGGTTATTTGAGGCAAAGGCGGATGCATGAGAATCTCCACCAAACCTGATTCGGTCATCGGAATGAAATTGAGCCGAACGGCATTGAAGTTCACCAGCAAAGCATCGGGTAGCACGTTGTAGGGCCGAAGACTATTTCCATCGAAATCGCCCGGTGCGCCGTTCACTTTCTCGAAGAGGGTGCGATCCAGGACTAACTCCCCCTGGATGTGCTGTATGCCGCGGGCGCGAAGCTGCCTCAACAAAATCCAGAACTCTTCGAGGGTGAGTTTGGGATCCCCCGACCCTTTGATCACCAAGTTTCCCTCCAACACGCCATCTCTCAATGGGCCATCGGTGTAGACCTCCGTGCGCCAAGAGTAGGCGGGACCCAAAAGGTGCAACCCCACCAAGGTCGTCAGCAGTTTCATGGTTGATGCGGGATTCATGGCGCGCTTTGCGTGGAAGGCTAGCCGTGGTGATTTTTCGCCCACCTCGTGGACATACAAGCCAAGGTCTTCCAAGTTCAAGCCCTGCTCTTTCGCGGCGCGCGCCAAGGGCGGTGGAAGAGGGCCCGAATGCGCCCAGCCGGCGCAAAGGACGAGCACCACCAGGAGGAGCGCTCTCATAGCGTCACCGTGGCTCCGCGTTCGCGAGGAAGATTGCCGCGCAGTTGAAACTTGATGCGTCCGGTGACTTCCCTTGCAGCGCCGAGGAATTGCAGATTCATAAAGGCAGGAATTATCTTTTCATCGACATTCTAGCCGCCCCGCGCCGCGCGACGGATTGGCAGCCTTCTCATGTGAACGCTAACACGCAAACGCCGCGAAGACGGATACATTTCAGGTTCGCGCGTTTCGTCCGATGAAATTGGCACGTGACTGTTCAAGCGATGCAAGGTCACCGGTGCGCGCGCGACAAAGAACGAGGCGTTGCCGCCACGGCATTTCTTCTAGTTACGGTGAGGAAAACGTATGGAGTTAATCGAGCGAATTGAGCAGCAAATCTCCGCGACCAAACTGCCCTTGGTGGCAATCACCTTCGCGGCGGTGCCTTGTCCTGACACACCGGTGATTCTTACGCTGCATTGGCATGGATTCGTCAGTGAGAAGATCGCGGATGTAGAAGGCGCGAACCCCGTGCGATTCACCTCGGTTCCAAGTTCGTCATTGCAGTTGAACGATCACTGGGATGACGTGGAAGTTCTCGATCGAGCCACCTTGGACGCCGCCTGGGCGCTCGGAGCCTGGGACGTCGCGCGTGCCGAACGTCCATCTTGTATGCGGCCGGGAGCGCAATCCAGGGAGGCCGTGGAGTGCCTTCAGGCCTTCGGCGGATTTCCCTTCGGAGTGGGCGGAGACCAAGTGGTGGTCTCGGAAGCGCCCGATGCCGACGAACTCATCAGCGTCGCCGCCAAGCGCGGTTACCTCATGTGGATGTTTCGGCCTGTTCACGGTGGAATCTGGAAAGACATCGCCGATGACGCCACGCTCAAACCCGATGGCAAGCGCGAACCGCCCTGCCCCCTAGAGCCGGTTCCCCCCGTGGGCAAGGGTACGCGCAAGACGGTCTATCGTTTGGGGGGACCCCTCTAGTCCCTTATGGTCAACT